>NZ_JBPQTW010000321.1:0-5740 GCF_051386535.1 Streptomyces sp. URMC 127 | reverse complement strand
CTCCTCGCCGCCGCCGCCCCGGTCAGCTCCTCCTCCAGCGCCGCCCAGCCCGGGCGCCGGCGCCTCCTCGATCACCTTCTGGTGCCGCCGCTGCAGCGAGCAGTCCCGCGTGCCGAGAGCCCACACCACGCCGTGCGCATCCGCAAGGATCTGCACTTCCACGTGCCGCCCGCCTTCCACGTACGGTTCGACGAAGACCTCGTCGTCCCCGAACGCGGCCATCGCCTCGGCCCGCGCGGACGCCACCTCGGCGTCCAGCGCGGCGAGGTCGCGGACGACCCGCATCCCCCGCCCGCCACCCCCCGCGGCGGCCTTGACGATCAGCGGCGGCTCCGCCGCCTCCAGCACCGGCACCCCCGCCTCCGCCATGATCCGCTTGGCGCGCGTCTTGGAGGCCATGGCCTCGATCACGGCGGGCGGCGGCCCGATCCACACCAGCCCCGCGTCGAGCACGGCCCGGGCGAAGGACGCGCTCTCGGAGAGGAACCCGTACCCCGGGTGCACGGCGTCCGCGCCCGCGTCGAGCGCGGCCCGGACCACGGCCTCGCCGCGCAGGTACGTGTCCGCGGCCGCGGAACCCGGCAGCCGGACCGCCACGTCCGCCTCCCGTACGTGCAGCGCACCGGCATCCGCGTCCGAGTGGACGGCGACGGTGGAGACGCCCATCGCGCGGCACGTACGGAACACGCGGCAAGCGATCTCACCGCGGTTGGCAACCAGCACCGACTCGATCATCAACGCATCTCCCCGGCCCGCGGCCCGTCACATCCGAAAGACACCGAAACCACCAAGCCCACCGAACCCACCAGACCCACCCCGCACACCCTCCACCGGCGCCGAGTGGATCGCGGACAGACACATCCCCAGCACCGTCCGCGTGTCCCGCGGATCGATGACGCCGTCGTCGTAGAGCCGCCCGGAGAGGAACATGGCGAGCGATTCGGACTCGATCTGCTGCTCGACCATCTCCCGCAGCGCGGCGTCCGCCTCGTCGTCGTACGGCCGCCCCCGCGCCACCGCGGACTGCCGGGCGACGATCGACAGCACGCCGGCGAGCTGCTGCGGCCCCATGACGGCCGACTTCGCGCTCGGCCAGGCGAACAGGAACCGCGGGTCGAACGCCCGGCCGCACATGCCGTAGTGCCCGGCCCCGTACGACGCGCCCATGAGGACCGACAGGTGCGGAACCCGGGAGTTCGCCACCGCATTGATCATCATCGCGCCGTGCTTGATGATGCCGCCCTGCTCGTACTCCCGGCCCACCATGTACCCGGTCGTGTTGTGCAGGAAGACCAGTGGCACGTCGCGCTGATCGGCGAGCTGGATGAACTGCGCGGCTTTCTGCGACTCCTCGCTGAAGAGAACGCCCTGCGCGTTGGCGAGAATCCCCACCGCGTACCCGTGGATACGGGCCCAGCCCACGACCAAGCTGACCCCGTACCGGGCCTTGAACTCGTCGAAGTCGGAGCCGTCGGCAACACGTGCGATGACCTCACGCGGATCGAACGGCACCTTCAGGTCACCCGGTACGACCCCGAGCAGCTCGTCCTCGTCGTACAGCGGCGGATCCACGAGCTCCGGCGGCGGATCCGCGGACGCCTTGCGCCAGTTCAGGCGCCCGACCACCCGCCGGGCCAGCCGCAGCGCGTCCAGCTCGTCAACGGCGAAGTAGTCGGCGAGGCCGGAGACGGAGGCATGCATGTCCGCCCCGCCCAGCGACTCGTCGTCGCTCTCCTCTCCCGTGGCCATCTTCACGAGCGGCGGCCCGCCGAGGAAGACCTTCGACTGCTCCTTCACCATGATCACGTGGTCGGACATGCCGGGCACGTACGCACCGCCGGCCGTCGAATTGCCGAAAACCACCGCCACCGTGGGCACGCCGGCGGCGGACAGCCGCGTCAGGTCCCGGAACAGCCCGCCCCCCGGAATGAAGATCTCTTTCTGGCTGGGCAGGTCGGCCCCGCCGGACTCGACGAGCGAGACGACCGGCAGCCGGTTGGCGAACGCGATCTCGTTCGCCCGCAGGGCCTTCTTCAGCGTCCAGGGGTTGCTGGCCCCGCCCCGCACGGTCGGGTCGTTGGCCGTGATGACGCACTCGACGCCCTCCACGACACCGATACCGGTGACGATCGACGCGCCGACCGCGTAGTCGCTCCCCCACGCCGCCAGGGGGGACAGCTCCAGGAACGGCGTGTCGGGGTCGAGGAGCAGCTCGATGCGCTCGCGGGCGAGGATTTTGCCCCGCGCCCTGTGCCGGGTGACGTACTTTTCCCCACCCCCCGCGAGCGCCCGCGCGTGCTCGGCCTCGACGGCGGCGATCCGCTCCAGCATGGACGCCCTGTTCGCGGCGTAGTCGTCACCCGTCACATCGAGACGGGACGTCAGCACGGTCACAGCAGCACCTCCGGTATGTCCATGTAGCGCGACCGCAGCCACTCCCCCAGGGCCTTGGCCTGGGGGTCAAAACGGGCCTGGGAGGCGACGCCCGCGCCGAGCAGCCCTTCGACGGTGAAGTTGAGGGCGCGCAGTGCGGGGTAGACGTGCCGCTCGACGGGCAGCCGAGCGACCTCGGGCAGCAGCTGCCGGAAGCGGGAGCCGGTGAGCTCGTGGGCGAGCCAGCGCCAGGCGGCGTCGGAACGGGCCCACACGCCCACGTTCGCCGAGCCGCCCTTGTCACCGCTGCGCGCGCCCGCGACGAGCCCGAGGGGGGCGCGGCGCACGGGCCCCGGCGGCAGCGGCGGGGGGAGCACGGGCGGCTCGACGGGAAGCGGCCCGACGGAGGCCGGCCCGAGGCGGGCAGGCCCAGCGGAAGCCGGTCCCACGGGAGCCTGCTTCCCGGCCACCGGGCGAGCCGAGGGAGCCGAAGGAGCCGAAGGAGCCGCCGGCACCCGCAACCGCGTCCCGTCCGGCAGGACGGCCGTGTGGCGGACGGCGTACGCGTCCACGTACGCGGCCTCGAACACGCCGTACGGGGAGCCGGGGCCGGGCGGTGCGGTGAGGTGGAAGCCGGGGTAGCCGGACAGGGCCAGTTCGACGGCCGCCCCGCTGACGGCGCGGCCGACCGCCTCCGGATCGGGGTCGCGCACGACGAGACGCAGGAAGGCGCTCGCCTCCTCCTGCACCTCCGCGTCGGCGTGGTCCGTACGGGCAAGGGTCCACCGGACCTCCGCGGGCCGGCGCTTCGCCAGGGCCTCCTCCATCTGCGCCCGCGCGAGGCGCGCCTTGGCCTCGATGTCGAGACCCGTGAGCACGAACACGACCTCGTTGCGCCAGCCGCCCACGCGGGTGAGCCCCACCTTGAGCGACGGGGGCGGAGGCTCCCCGCGGACGCCGCTGATCCGTACGCGGTCGGGTCCGTCGTCCGTGAGCCGGACGGTGTCCAGGCGGGCGGTCACGTCGGGGCCCAGGTAGCGGGGGCCGCCCGTCTCGTAGAGGAGCTGGGCCGTGACCGTGCCGACGGTGACGGCGCCGCCGGTGCCGGGGTGCTTGGTGATGACGGCCGAACCGTCGGGGTGGATCTCGGCGACGGGGAAGCCGGGCCTGAGCGCGCCGCGCTCGGCGGCCTGTTCGGCGAAGCGCTCGGTCAAGCACTCGGGGAAATGCTCCGTGAAGAAGGAGTAGTTGCCGCCGGTCGCCTGCGTGCCGCACTCCAGGACGTGCCCGGCGACGACGGCCCCGGCGAGCCGGTCCAGGTCCTCGGCGAGCCAGCCGAAGTGCGCGGCGGCGGGGCCGGTGACGAGGGCGGCGTCGGTGACGCGGCCGGTGACGACGACGTCCGCGCCCGCGCGCAGGCAGGCGGCGATGCCGGCGCCGCCGAGGTAGGCGTTGGCGGTCAGCACCTCCGGGCCCCAGTCGCGCCCGGGCTCGTGCAGCAGGTCGTCGCCCTCGACGTGGGCGACGCCGACATCGGCGCCGACGCGCCGGGCGAGGGCGCGGATCGCCTCCGCGAGGCCGGCCGGGTTGAGCCCGCCCGCGTTGGCGACGATCTTCACGCCGCGGTCGGCGGCGAGGCCGAGGCACTCCTCCAGCTGGCCGAGGAACGTCTTCGCGTAGCCGCGGGAGGGGTCCTTGAGGCGGTCGCGGCCGAGGATGAGCAGGGTGAGCTCGGCGAGGTAGTCACCGGTGAGGACGTCGAGGGGGCCGCCGGTCAGCATCTCGCGGAAGGCATCGAACCGGTCGCCGTAGAAGCCGGAGGCGTTGCCGATGCGTAACGGGCTCGCCGGTGAGGCGCTCGGCCGTAAGGGGCTCGTCCGTAAGGGGGATGAGGGGTCTGTCACTGGGCGCCGCTCCCTCAGGAGGTCATGTCAGGACGGAGAGAGCGTGACAGCGCGCACAAAAACAATCAAGCGTGCTTGCCTTTATTTTCCGGCCAGTTGTTCCCGCCCGGAAGCCAGGCCTTCCGCGAGGAGCTCCGCGAGGTGCCGCGCCCGGGGGCCGTCGCCCGCGAGCTGAGCGATCTGCGTACGGCAGGAGAACCCGTCGGCGAGGATTGCGGCGCCGGCCCCGTCACCGCGCGCGGCAGCAGCCCGGAGGGACGGCAGCAGCTGCTCCTCCGCGCAGGCCACGGACACCTCGTAATGGCCCTTCTCGAAGCCGAAGTTGCCCGCGAGGCCGCAGCACCCGCCACTCAGTTCGCCCATGAGGCCTGCGCGCTCGCGCAGGCGGCGTTCGGCGGCGTCGCCGAGGACGGCGTGCTGGTGGCAGTGGGTCTGGCCGGCGACGGGACGGTCGAGGCGGGGCGGTTGCCAGTGCGGGGCGAGATCTTCCAGAGTCTGCGCGAAGGTGCGGACGCTTGCGGCCAGTTGCCGGGCGCGCGGGTCGCCGGGGAGCAGTTCGGGGAGGTCGGTGCGGAGGGCGGCGGCGCAGCTGGGTTCGAGGACGGTGACCGGGAGGCCGGCGTCGAGGGCGGGGGCCAGCACGTCGAGCGTACGGAGCAGGGTGCGGCGGGCGCGGTGGAGCTGGCCGGTGGAGACCCAGGTCAGCCCGCAGCAGGGCGGCTTCGGCGGGACGGCGATCCGGAGTCCGGCGTTCTCCAGCACCGTCACGGCGGCGCGCCCGGCCTCCGGGGAGAAGTGGTTGGTAAACGTGTCGGGCCAGAGGACGAGGTCCGCGGGGAGTACCTGACTCGGCCGCCGCCCCCTCCACCACCGTGCGAACGGCCCCGGCGCGAGGCGCGGAATCGTCCGCTGCGGAGCGATTCCCGCGAGCCGCTTCGCCACGGCCGCCACCGGCGCCGCGCCGGACAGCCGGTTCACGGCGGCCGCCCCGCGGACCGCGGCGACCGCCCGGAGCCACACCGGCAGCCAGCCCATCGCGTAGTGGGCGGCGGGCCGCAGCCGTCCCGCGTAGTGGTGGTGGAGGAACTCCGCCTTGTACGTGGCCATGTCGACGCCGACCGGGCAGTCGCTCCGGCAGCCCTTGCACGCCAGGCACAGGTCCAGCGCCTCGCGGACCTCCTCCGATCGCCAGCCGTCGGTGACGACCTCGCCGGCCAGCATCTCGTGCAGGAGCCGGGCGCGGCCGCGCGTGGAGTGCCGCTCCTCGCCGGTCACCCGGTACGACGGACACATGACGCCGGCTCCGGACGCCGATCCGGTTCCGGACACCGATCCGGTTCCGGACACCGATCCGGTCCCGGACGCCGATCCGGTCCCGGGCCCCGGTCCGGACGAGGACCCCGGTCCGGACGAGGACCTCGCCCCAGCCCCCGTCCCCGTCCCCGTGGGCGGCGGCGTCACCG
>NZ_JBPQTW010000320.1:0-5774 GCF_051386535.1 Streptomyces sp. URMC 127 | reverse complement strand
GGTTCCGGGGGCACCCTGCAGGGGGTGGAGGCGTACGAGGCCCGCTGACGCGGGGTGTCCGGCGGCACGCGCTGATCCGGTTGTTGCGCGCTCCGCCGGTCTGTCGCCGTCGTGGCGGATCGCCGTTGCGGCGGGGGGACCTGCCCGCCGCAACGGCGAGGGCTCCGGCTACCGGAACCGCACCGGTACCGCAAGCCGGAGCATCGCCCGGTGCGAACGATGATGGCCCGGAACCGTCAGGCGGAAATGCCGTCGATCCGGGCCATCGCATCCTCCGCGCCGAATGCCTCCAGATAAGGCAGCCAGCGCGGATCCCTATGGCCCGTGCCGATGATGCGCCAGGCCAGGCCGGACGGCGGCGCGGGCTGGTGGCGCAGCCGCCACCCCAGCTCGGCGACGTGCCGGTCGGCCTTGACGTGGTTGCAGCGGCGGCAGGCCGCCACCACGTTCTCCCAGGCGTGCTGGCCGCCGCGGCTGCGCGGGACCACGTGGTCGACGCTGGTTGCGACGCCACCGCAATACGCGCAGCGCCCGCCGTCACGGGCGAAGAGGGCACGGCGGGTGAGCGGGACGGGCCCCCGAAAGGGCACGCGGACGAACCGTTTGAGACGGACCACGCTGGGAGCGGGGATGGTGCACGTTGCGCTGTGCATGAAGGCGCCGGTGTCCTCAAGGCTGACGGCCTTTTCGTTGAGGACGAGTATGAGCGCGCGGCGGAGCGGTACGACGCCGAGCGGCTCGTACGACGCGTTGAGGACCAGGACATGCGGCACGGGTGCCTCCTTGTACGCCGGCGGCGCGTGGCTCGCGCCGGGACGATCTCCTGCAAGTGTCCCCCGGCCCCTGGTCGGAGCGCCACCATGACCAGGTAACGGGTCACGGGTGTTTTGGAACACATCTTGTTCATCCCCCGCTCAGGACCGGTCGCATCTCGAACACAGCAACGGACGATCACCTGCGCCCCGCTAGTCTGGGTGGTCTTGCCCGCCCGCGTCCCGGGCCGGCATCACACACGGAGGGTTCCTGCAGTGTTCTGGTCCGCTGCCCTGGCCGCAGAAGACGCGACGCCCCGTCCTGTCTCTCTCGACGAGGCACAACGGACGGCGAACGACGCCGCCGGCTGGGTCGAGGAGAACTGGTCCATCTGGCTCAGCAACAGCCTGCGCATCATCCTGATCGTGGTCATCGCGGTCGTGATGCGCTCCCTGATCCGGCGCGCCATCACCAAGCTCATAGCGCGTATGAACCGCACGGCCTCGGCCGTCGACGGCACGGCCCTGGGGGGCCTGCTGGTCAACGCGGAGCGGCGCCGGCAGCGCTCGGAGGCCATCGGCTCCGTGCTGCGCAGCGTCGCCTCGTTCCTGATCATGGGCACGGCGGCGCTGACCGTGCTGTCGGTCCTGAAGATCAACCTGGCCCCGCTGCTGGCGAGCGCGGGCGTGGCGGGCGTCGCCATCGGTTTCGGCGCCCGCAATCTCGTCACCGACTTCCTCTCCGGCGTCTTCATGATCCTTGAGGATCAGTACGGCGTCGGGGACACGATCGACGCCGGGGTCGCCTCCGGCGAGGTGATCGAGGTGGGCCTGCGCGTGACCAAGCTGCGCGGCACGGACGGCGAGATCTGGTACGTGCGCAACGGCGAGGTCAAGCGCATCGGCAACCTCAGCCAGGGCTGGGCGACGGCGGGCGTCGACGTCCAGGTCCGCGCGGACGAGGACCTGGACCGGGTGCGCGAGGTCCTCACCCGTACGGGCGAGGAGATGCAGAAGACCGAGCCGTGGACGGAGCGGCTGTGGGAGCCGGTCGAGGTCCTCGGCCTGAACGCCGTCTACCTGGACTCGGTGGTCGTCCGGGTCTCGGCCAAGACGATGCCGGGCAAGGCGCTGGGCGTGGAGCGGGAGCTGCGCTGGCGCATCAAGCAGGCGCTGGACGCGGAGGGGATCCGCATCGTGGGGCGCCCGCCCGAGGCGAACCTGGAGACGGAGGGCGGGCCCGACCCGATGGCGGCCGTCGCCGCCCCGTCCGTCCTGGCCAACCCCTCGTCGCCGCAGTCCCAGGCGACGACGCCGATACCGCCGGGGGCGACGCTGGGCAAGTGACGGGGCCCGCGCGGTGCTGCCCGGCCCGGCCCCGCCCGGCCTAGCCCCGCTCGGCCTAGCCCCGCTCGACCTTGGCCAGGAAGTCGTCCAGGTTCGCGAGCGTACGGGCCACCCGCTCCTCCACGCTGAGCGTCTCCTTGTAGCGCATCGCCATCTGCGGGACCTTCTTGCCGCGCAGATAGAGCGAGCAGGCCAGGTCCGCGCACATGTACGCGCCCACCGTGTTGCCCTCGCGGCCCGCCGGACCGACCCGCCGGGCCGCCAGCAGGGAGACGCCCGAGCCGGGGTGGCCCGTCAGGCACAGCGAGCACATCGTGGTCTTCGCCATGCTCCGCGGGCCGCCCTGCGGCACGCGCAGGGTCACGCCGGTCAGCTTCCCGTCGCGCTCGGCCACGATGTAGCCGCGGTCCGGCGCGCCCGGGTCCCGCCAGCCCAGGAAGTCGAGGTCCTCCCAGGGGACTTCGGAGAGGTTGCGCGGAAGCGCGATCCGGCGGGCCTCCCCCTTGGAGCAGTTGATGAAGGACGCGCGTATGTCGTGGTCGGCGAGCGGTTGCATGGTTACGGAAATTAACAGCGTCCGGGCGATACGTCGCCCGATTTTCGGGCCGCCCGCCGCCGCCCTCGGACCGCCCGCCGCTGCCCGTTGACGCCCCGGCCCGGCGGCGCCTACGCTCCCGGTTAATAGGAAGGTTTCCTAACAGACTAGGGGCGAGGTGTGATGGCCAGTACTCCGGGGACGCCCCGCGTGCTGCGGGCCATGAACGACCGCGCCGCCCTCGACCTCCTCGTCGCCCACGGCCCGCTCACCCGCACCCGCCTCGGCGAGCTGACCGGCCTGTCCAAGCCCACCGCCTCCCAGCTGCTCGCCCGCCTGGAGACCGCCGGCCTGGTGCGCCGCACCGGGAGCGTCACCGGACGGCCCGGACCCAGCGCCCAGCTGTACGAGATCAACCCCGGCATCGCCCACGTCGCCGCGCTGACCGTGAGCCCCGGCGGCGTCACCGCACTGGTCGCGGACATCGCGGGCACGGTCGCCGGCGAGCACCGCGTGCGCACCGAGGAGGCCCCCGGCCCGGCCGAGCTCGTCGCGCGGGCCGTCGACGGCGCCCTCGCCGCGGCCGGGCTCGGCCGGGCCGCCCTGCGCCACACCGTCATCGGCACGCCCGGCGCCCTCGACCCGCGCACCGGCGTCCTGCGCTACGCCCCCCACCTGCCGGGCTGGCAGTCCCCCGCCCTGCGGGACGAACTCGCCGGGTCCCTGGGCACGCCCGTCGTCATCGAGAACGACGTCAACCTCGCCGCCGTCGCCGAACAGCACGCCGGCGCGGCGCAGGGCTGCGGCGACTACGTCCTGGTATGGGCGGACGACGGCGTCGGCGCGGCGGTCGTGCTCGGCGGCCGGCTGCTGCGCGGCGCCACGGGCGGCGCCGGGGAGATCGGCTACATGCCGCTGCCGGGCGCTCCGCTCGCGCGCGGCGGGGACGACGCCACGGCCGGCCCCGACGGCGGCGGCGGCTTCCAGATGCTCGTGTCCTCCTCCGCCGTCGTCGCGCTGGCCCGCTCCCACGGCATCGACGCCCGTACGGCCCCCGACGCGCTCGCCCGCGCGGCAAGGACGCCGGGCGCGGGCGACGACGTGCTCGCCGAGCTGGGCCGGCGGCTGGCCACGGGCCTCGCGGCGGTCGTCGCCGTGGTCGACCCCGCGCTGGTGGTGCTCTCCGGCGCGGTGTGCCGGGCGGGCGGGGAGCGGCTGCGCGCGATGGCGGAGGCGGAGCTCACCGGGCTGGCGCTGCCCCGGCCGGAGCTGCGGCTGAGCACCGTCGGGGGCAGCCCGGTGCTCACCGGCGCGCTGCGCACGGCGCTCGCGGCGGCCAGGGAGACGGTGTTCGACACGGCCTGAGCCCGCCTCGCCCCGGCCGGGGCGACCGACGAAGGAGTCACGGTTGAAGCTCGCAGTGGTGGGGGGCGGCTCCACCTACACCCCCGAACTCGTCGACGGCTTCGCCCGGCTGCGCGACGCGCTGCCGGTGACGGAGCTCGTCCTGATCGACCCGGACGCGGAGCGGCTGGACCTCGTCGGCGGGCTCGCGCGGCGCATCCTCGCCCGGCAGGGCCACCCCGGCCGCGTCTCCTGCACCGCGGACCTGGACGCGGGCGCCGACGGCGCGGACGCGGTCCTGCTGCAGCTGCGCGTGGGCGGGCAGGCGGCGCGGCAGCAGGACGAGACGTGGCCGCTGGAGTGCGGCTGCGTCGGCCAGGAGACCACCGGCGCGGGCGGGCTGGCGAAAGCGCTGCGCACGGTGCCGGTAGTGCTGGACATCGCCGAGCGCGTGCGGCGGCGCAGTCCGGACGCCTGGATCGTGGACTTCACCAACCCGGTGGGCATCGTGACCCGGGCGCTGCTGCAGGCCGGGCACCGGGCCGTGGGGCTGTGCAACGTCGCGATCGGCTTCCAGCGGAAGTTCGCCCGGCTGCTCGGGGTGGCTCCGCAGGAGGTGGCGCTGGAGCACGTGGGACTGAACCACCTCACGTGGGAGCGGGCGGTGACCGTGGGCGGGCGGGACGTCCTGCCGCGGCTGATCGCCGAGCACGGGGACGCGATCGCCGGGGACCTGCGCATGCCGCGCTCGCTGGTGGAGCGGCTCGGCGTCGTGCCCTCTTACTATCTGCGCTACTTCTACCGTCACGACGAGGTCGTCCGGGAGCTGCGGACCAAGCCGTCGCGGGCGGCCGAAGTGGCGGCGATGGAGCGGGAGCTGCTGGCCCTCTACGCCGATCCGGCGCTCGACGAGAAGCCCGCGCTGCTCGCCAAGCGCGGCGGCGCCTTCTACTCGGAGGCGGCGGTGGCCCTGACCGCGTCGCTGCTGCGGGACACGGGCGACGTCCAGGTCGTCAACGCCCGCAACGACGGCACCCTGCCCTTCCTCCCGGACGACGCGGTGATCGAGGTGCCGGCGGCCGTCGGCGCGCGGGGGCCGCGCCCGCTGCCCGTACGGCTGCTGGAGCCGCTGTTCGCGGGGCTGGTCGCGAGCGTCACGGCGTACGAGCACCTGGCGCTGGAGGCGGCGCTCAAGGGCGGCCGCGAGCGCGTGTTCGCGGCGCTGCTCGCGCACCCGCTGGTCGGCCAGCTCGACCACGCCGACCGGCTGACCGACGCCCTCCTCGCCCACAACCGGGACCACCTCGCGTGGGCGTGAGACGTACGGACGTGACGCGTACGGAGGCGGGGCGTACGGACGTGACGCGTGCGGACGTGGCGCGTACGGACGTGACGCGTACGGACGTGACGCGTGCGGGCGGCGCGCTGCTGGCTGTCGACGCGGGCAACAGCAAGACCGACGTGGCGCTGGTGGGACCGGACGGGGCGGTGCTGGGGGCGGCGCGCGGCGGCGGGTTCCAGCCGCAGGGCGCGGGCGTGCGGTCCGCGGTGGACGGCCTGGCGGAGCTGGTGGAGCGGGCCGTGGCGGGAGCCGGCGGCCTCCCCCCGTACGCCGCCCACGTCCAGGCGTGCCTGGCCAACTGCGACCTGCCGGTGGAGGAGGAGGCGCTGACCGCGGAGATCTCCGCCCGCGGCTGGGGGCGGACGACCGCCGTCGCCAACGACACCTTCGCGCTGCTGCGGGCGGGGCTGCCCGACGGGGGCGAGCCGGTGGGGGTCGCCGTGGTGTGCGGGGC
>NZ_JBPQTW010000319.1:0-5797 GCF_051386535.1 Streptomyces sp. URMC 127 | reverse complement strand
CCCCTCACCTGGTACCCCCCGCTCCTGGAGTACTGGGGCGGCAAGCTCGTCCTCCCCGAGCCCTTCGGCCTGCGGCACGCCTGGGCCGAGAAGCCCTGGCGGCACCGCTTCATGGCCGACGACGCCCTCCGCGCCACCACCCCCGTCCTGCGCGTGGTGCACGAAGCCGCCCTGCGCGTCCTCAAGGAGCACGGCGTCAACACCGACCGCTTCACCAGCCGCGCCATGTCCCTCAGCGGCGCCGTCCAGGACGCCAAGCCGGGCGCGGCCGACGTCTACAACGCCTGACCGCGGGGCGGGACGGTCCGGCACCGCCGGGCCGCCACGTCGTGGTGCACCACCGTTGCGGCGGAGAAGGAGAATCCGCCGCAACGGCGGTGCCCCACAACCGCGAGGGGCCGGCGGAAGAGGACACCGCCGCGACCGGCGCGGTGCTCACGATCCGCCGGACAGGCTCACGTCAGCGGAAGATCCCGGTGTGCCCCAGCGAGTAGCGGCCCGGCTGCGGATAGACCGCCAGACCGTGCGGCCCCGCACCCACCCGGATCTTGGCGATCTGATGCCCGTCCCGCGTGTCGATCGCGTACACCTCCGAGTCGTAACGCCCCGACAGCCACAGCACGTTGCCGTCCGCCGACACCCCGCCCATGTCCGGGCTCCCGCCCTCCGGCAGCTCCCACTTCTTCACCAGCTTGCGGCTCGGCAGGTCCAGCACCGAGATCGACCCCTCGCCCCGGTTCGAGATGTACATCGACTTCGAGTCCCGGCTCACATACAGCCCGTGCGCCCCCTTGCCCGTCGGCATCAGCCACGGCTCGGTGAACTTGTCACCGTCCAGGACCCACACCCCGTCCGCCATCATGTCGGCGATGTACCACGTCCGCCCGTCCGAAGAGATCTTCACGTCCTGCGGCATCGCCCCCTCGAACGGCAGCTTCTGCTGACCGATCACCTTCATCTTCGCCGTGTCGACCTTCAGCAGCTCGCCCGAGAACTCGCACGAGACGATGAAGTACCTCCCGTCCGGCGAGAAGTCCGCGTGGTTCACCCCCTTGCACGACACCGGCTCCGTCTTCTTCCGCTTCATCGTGTGCGCGTCCCGGAACACCAGCTCCCGGTCCATCGACGCCATCACCACCGCGTACTTCCCGTCCGGCGTGAAGTACAGGTTGTACGGGTCGTGCACGTCGACCGTCCGCCCCTTCTTCCCCGTGGCCGGATCGATCGCCGTCAGCGTGTGCCCCCGGTCGTTGTTCACCCACAGCGTCTTCATGTCCCACGACGGCACCACGTGCTGCGGCTGCGCCCCCACCGGGATCGTCTCGATCACCTTGTACGTCTTGGGGTCGATGACGCTCACCGTGTCCGACTCCGTGTTGGGCACGTACACCCGCGACGGGAAGTCCTTCACCACCGGCGACAGCTTGTTCGGCCGGTCCGCCGCGTACAGGTCGTGCGGATCCAGCAGCGGCGGCATCCCGGGGAGCCCCGCCGCGGGCGCCGCCCCCCGCTGCTGCGGTTGCTGTTGCTGCTGTCCGTCCTTGTGCGGCGCGCGGTCGGCCGCCTCCGTGCCAGACTTCCCGCCGCAGCCGGAGGCCAGCAGGGCACAGGCGGCGGCGAACAGCACGGCACGGCGCACCCCGCGCGGACGCGACCGGCGGGCAGGGCTCGGGAACGAGGAGAACTGGTTCATCAGGTCAGCAGCTCCGTAGTCGTCACCGCGCGCAGGCCGCGGCGGTGCAGGCCGTCGAGGATCGCGGGCAGCGCGGCCACCGTGCCCGCGTGCCCGAAGTGCAGGCTCACCACCGACCCCGGCCGCACCGCGCCCAGCACGGCGCGGCGGACCGCCTCGGGCCCCGGGTCGGTGAAGTCGAGGGAGTCCACGTCGTAGGAGAGGACGTGCGGATAGCCGGCCTCCCGGGCCAGCCGGGCCACCTGCTCGGTGGCCCGCCGCGCGCGCGACGGCCGGAACCAGCGGCCGATCCCGCCCGTCAGCCGCCGCAGCCGCTCCGCGCACTGGGTGATCTCCGCGGAGGCCGCCGCCGCGGGCATGGTGCAGATGTCGAGGTGGTGCATCGTGTGGTTGCCCAGCTCGTGCCCGCCGTCCAGGACGCGCCGGGCGAGCTGCGGCTGGGCGTCCAGCCAGGTGCCGACGGCGAGCACCGTCACCCGCGCCCCGGCCCGCTCGGCCTCCCCGAGCAGCTCGGTGACGGGCTTCGGCTCCCCCTGGCCGTGGAACGTCAGCGCCACGGCCTTGCCGGTGCGGGGGCCGTGCTCGATCTGGGCGGGGAGCCCCGGCGGGAGCGGGGCGAGACTCAGGGCGGGGGACGCCTTGGACGGCGACGCCGGCGGTGAGGGTGACGAGGGCCGCCGGGACGCCCTGCCGCCCTTGGGGCTCGCGGCGGCCTCGGACGGCCCGGGCGGCGGGCCCGTGGCCCGTACGGACGGATCCGCGGCGGCCCGGGCGCCCGTATCGCCGCCGGACGGCCCGCAGCCCACCGCGGCGGCCCCGGCGAGGGCACCGCCGGCGGCCGCGCGCAGCACGGTGCGGCGGTGGAGGAACGTCACCGCACCATTAGAACTGCTTTTAATGAGGAATCGGGGAGATTTGCCCGCTTTGCAGGGGCGCGTGTCCGGCGTGTGCCCGGCGCGTGCCCTCAGACGGACGGCCAGGCGTCCGCGAGCATCTTGCGGGTGTCCGCGAGCAGTTGGGGCAGCACCTTGGTGTGACCCACCACGGGCATGAAATTGGTGTCGCCGCCCCAGCGGGGGACGACGTGCTGGTGCAGGTGAGCGGCGATGCCCGCGCCCGCGGTCGCACCCTGGTTCATGCCGATGTTGAACCCGTGCGCGCCGGAGGCGGTGCGCAGGGCCGTCATGGCCCGCTTGGTGAAGGCGGCGAGCTCGGCGGTCTCGGCGTCGTCGAGCTCGGTGTAGTCGGCGACGTGCCGGAAGGGGACCACCATGAGGTGCCCGCCGTTGTACGGGTAGAGGTTGAGGACGGCGTAGACGCGCTCGCCCCGGGCGATGACCAGCCCGTCCTCGTCGCTCTTCTCCGGGATCGAGCAGAACGGGCAGCCGTCATCGGCACCCGGGCCGGACGGCTTGTTCTCCCCTTGGATGTACGCCATCCGGTGGGGCGTCCACAGGCGCTGGAAGGCGTCCGGCGCCCCGACTCCGATCTGCTGCTCCGGCTCACTCGTCATGGTGGGAAGCATATGCGCCCGGGAGGGCGCGGACGCAGAGAGGGGCGGCCCTGATGGGCCGCCCCTTTGACCCCGCGGGGACGCGTCACACCTGGGCGCGACGCTCCACAACATCAAGGATCTCCTGCAGCGCGACGTCACGCGGAATGCCGTTCTTCTGCGAACCGTCGCGGTAGCGGAAGGACACCGTGCCCGCGGCCATGTCCTCGTCACCGACGATGATCATGAACGGAACCTTGAGCTTCTGGTGGGTGCGGATCTTCTTCTGCATGCGGTCCGAGGAGGCGTCCACCTCGACCCGCAGGCCCTTCTTCTTCGCCTCGGCGGCGAACTCCTGCAGGTACTCGACGTGGGCGTCGCCGATCGGGATGCCGACCGCCTGCACCGGGGCCAGCCACGCCGGGAAGGCACCCGCGTAGTGCTCCAGGAGCACCGCGAAGAACCGCTCGATCGAACCGAACAGCGCACGGTGGATCATGACCGGCTGCTGGCGCGAGCCGTCCGCCGAGGTGTACTGGAGGTCGAAGCGCTCCGGCAGGTTGAAGTCGAGCTGGATGGTCGACATCTGCCAGGTGCGGCCGATCGCGTCCCTGGCCTGGACCGAGATCTTCGGGCCGTAGAAGGCCGCGCCGCCCGGGTCGGCGACGAGCTCCAGGCCCTGCTTCTCGGCCACCTTGCGCAGCGTCTCGGTGGCCTCCTCCCAGGCCTCGTCCGAGCCGACGAACTTGGTCTCGTCCTTGGTGGAGAGCTCCAGGTAGAAGTCGTTCAGGCCGTAGTCGCGCAGCAGGTCCAGGACGAAGGTGAGGGTGCGGTCGAGCTCCTCGCCCATCTGCTCGCGGGTGCAGTAGATGTGCGCGTCGTCCTGCGTGAAGCCGCGGGCACGGGTGAGGCCGTGCACGACGCCCGACTTCTCGTACCGGTACACGGTCCCGAACTCGAACAGGCGCAGCGGCAGCTCACGGTAGGAGCGCCCGCGCGCGTCGAAGATCAGGTTGTGCATCGGGCAGTTCATGGGCTTGAGGTAGTAGTCCACGCCCTCGTCGAGCTGCATGGGCGGGTACATGCCGTCGGCGTACCAGTCCAGGTGGCCCGAGGTCTCGAAGAGGCGCCCCTTGGTCGCGTGAGGGGTGTAGACGAACTCGTACCCCTCCTCCTCGTGCCGCTTGCGGGAGTAGTCCTCCATGACCCGGCGGATGATGCCGCCCTTGGGGTGGAAGACAGCCAGGCCCGAGCCGATCTGCTCGGGAATGGAGAAGAGGTCCAGCTCGCTGCCGAGGCGGCGGTGGTCGCGCTTCTCGGCCTCCGCCAGGAAGTCCAGGTGCGCCTTCAGCTCGTCCTTCGACGGCCACGCGGTGCCGTAGATGCGCTGGAGCATGGGGTTCTTCTCGCTGCCGCGCCAGTACGCGGCGGCGTTCCGCATCAGCTTGAACGCCGGGATGAAGCGGGTGGTGGGCAGGTGCGGACCGCGGCAGAGGTCCTTCCAGCACAGCTCGCCGGTCTTCGGGTCCAGGTTGTCGTAGATCGTCAGCTCGCCCGCGCCGACCTCGACGTCCGCGCCGTCGTCGTGCGAGGCGGCACCCTTGAGGCCGATGAGCTCCAGCTTGTACGGCTCGGCCGCGAGCTCGTCGCGGGCCTCCTCGTCGGTGACCACGCGGCGGGAGAACTTCTGGCCCCGCTTCTGGATCTCCTGCATGCGCTTCTCGATGGCCTTGAGGTCATCGGGCGTGAAGGGCTTCTCGACGTCGAAGTCGTAGTAGAAGCCGTCCTTGACCGGCGGGCCGATGCCCAGCTTGGCCTCGGGGAAGAGCTCCTGCACGGCCTGGGCCATGACGTGCGCGGTCGAGTGGCGCAGGATGTCGAGGCCGTCCTTGGAGGAGATCTCGACGGGCTCGACCTCCTCGCCGTCGGCGACGACGTACGCGAGGTCCTTGAGCTCGCCCGCGACGCGCGCGGCGACGACGGTGCGCTCACCGGCGAAGAGCTCGGCGGCCGTAGTGCCCGTCGTCACCACGCGCTCTTCCCGCTCGGAATCGCGTTGGATGATCACACGGACGTCTGACACCGGTCTCTCCTGACGTATGGGTCGCCGCAGCGGTCACTGCGCGCCTGAATCGTACCGAGAGCGGCAGCCTGGTCGCGAAACGGTTTACCGGGCGGTCCCTAAGGCTCGCGCTCAGTCGCCGCCGCAGGCCTCCTCGAAGAAGCCGAGGTTCTCGTGGAGCGACTTCAGCAGGCGGTCCCGCTCCCCGTCCTCGACCCGTACGGGCATGACGTCGCGGGCGTCGGTCAGGCGCCGGAAGCCGCCCTTGCTCTCCAGGCGGCCGCTCATGCGGACGGGCTGGCCGACGAGGTGGGCGTGGCCCGCGATGCGGTAGTCGTCCTCGTCTAGGACGGCGCGGAGCTGGGGCACGTCCGCGCCGGCGAGGACCTTGAGCCGGACGGCTCCGGGGCCGCTTTGTGCCTCGCGGCGCATGCGGAGGACCACTCCGGTGAGGTGCACGGCGACGGCGGGCTCCTCCCGGACGTAGCGGGCGCCGGCC
The DNA here is from genome assembly GCF_051386535.1 of Streptomyces sp. URMC 127. Taxonomy (NCBI): domain Bacteria; kingdom Bacillati; phylum Actinomycetota; class Actinomycetes; order Kitasatosporales; family Streptomycetaceae; genus Streptomyces; species Streptomyces sp. URMC 127. Next base: position 51 of record NZ_JBPQTW010000319.1, on the reverse strand, counting down.
TCGCGGAGGACGGGGAGGTCGCCGGGGGTGAACTCGACCTGTCTCTTATAC
>NZ_JBPQTW010000318.1:0-5832 GCF_051386535.1 Streptomyces sp. URMC 127 | reverse complement strand
CACCCCGTCGAGGACGCCGAGGTCACCACCGCCCTGACCGGGGTCATCGAGCGCCTGGCCGAGGCCGGCGCCGCTGCGTGACCGGTCCGGGTGGGCGGCTCCGCGTGGGGGCCCGCGCGGGGCCTGTACGGCCGGCCTTCGTGACCGGCCGCCCCGGCAGGCCCCCGCTTCCCGGCCCCCGTCGCGCCGTCAGCGCTTCGGGGGCCTGACCCATCCCTTCTTCACCAGCTGGTCGCAGTGCCACTTGCCGTAGTGCTTGCTCTCTCCGCGCTTCTTGGTGGCCTTGATGCAGTCCGCGTAGGGGAACGGCGGCTTGTCGGCGGGCATGCGCACGGCGGGCGGGGCCGCGGGGGCGGGTTGCGCGGCCGCGGCAGGTGCGCTCAAGGCGCCGATCATGACGGCCGCCGCCAGCATGACTCTCATCCGACCCACAATTGCCCTCCGTCTTCGCGTCGTTCGCGTCCTTCTGGACTTTTCACCGGTTCATGGCGTTTGTCGCGCACCCGGGCCAACGAGCCGGAGGGCCGCGGGAAACGTTTCCCGGGAGAGGTTTCGTGACTTTCGCGCGGTTTCACCCCGAGGGCGGGCAGTCCTTCGGGGATCCGCGGTCCCGCGCGGTGCCCGTTCACGCCGCCGAACGGGCGACCTGGGCGTCCAGGGCGGCGCAGAGCCAGTCGTGGGCGGCGCCGGGGGTCGGCCGCGACGGGCCGGACAGCTCGGCGGCGAGCTGCCAGTAGACGTCGATACGGGGATCCGCCGCCAGCTGTCCGCCGAGCTCGCGGCGGAAGTCCGGCGTGTCCCGTACCCCGCGGGAGCGGGCGTAGGCCGCGACGAAGCAGTCCAGCGCCTCCCCGTCGTACGGGGACCGGCCCGCCCGCAGCGCGGACGACGCCAAGTCGTAGGCCTCGCCCAGCCCTTCGTAGAGCACCGCCGGGCGGTGGCCGCCCCCGCTCCGGTGCGCCGCGGGCTGCCACTCGCCGTCGCGGGACACCCCGGGGCAGGGGCGCGAGACGAGGGCGTGCAGCCGGGCGAAGGCCAGGACCTGCTCCGCGGTCGGCTCGGCGGGCAGGTGCGGGACCGCCTGGTCGACGACCGCGGACACCACCCGGGCCGGAAGCCGCGGGGGCAGCCACCGGCGCCAGAACCGGGCCAGCGCGGCCGTGCTGGGCGGGGCGGGCACGGCGCCGATCAGGCGTAGCCGGTCGGCGCGCTCGCCGGCCGGGGAGTCCCGCACGAGCCGGAGCGCGGCCTCGCGCCAGCGCAGGGCGGCGAGCTGGGAGCCGAGCTCCCGCAGCTGCCCCGCGACGGCGTCCTCCAGAGCGTCCTCCATCGCGTCCTTGCGGTCGTGGGCGCCGAGAACCCGGCTCACGTCCGGAACCGGCAGGCCGAGGGCGCGCAGGGAGCGGATCAGGCGCAGCCGGTCGAGGGCCTCCGGGCCGTACCGCCGGTGGCCCCCGGCGCTCCGGCCCGCCTCGGGCAGCAGCCCGCGGTCCGAGTAGAAGCGGACGGTCTTGACGGTGACGCCCGCCTTCCCGGCGAGCTCCCCGATGCTCCACATACCGTCAGGTGACACGGCTTGAACCTCCCCCAGCAGGAACTTTTACCGTACCGGCGAGCGCGGGCGGCCCGTCGGGGCGGTCCCGCGGACCGAGGTGCACGAGGGCCTGCGAAGGCATGCGAGGAGGGGATCATGACGGCATTCGTCCTGGTGCCGGGCGCCCACACGGGTGGCTGGATCTGGGAGGACGTGGCCGCCCGGCTGCGGGAGTCGGGGGCCGAGGCGCATCCCGTGACGCTGACCGGCATGGGCGACGGGCGCGAGGGGCCGGGGGGCGGCGAGGCCGCCACCGGTACGGACCTGGAGACGCACATCCGCGAACTGGTGCGGCTGATCGACGAGATCGACGCACCGGAGGTGGTCCTCGTGGGCCACTGCTACGGCGTCCACCCGGCGCTCGGCGCCGCGGCCCGGCGGCCGGAACGCGTCGTCCGGATCGTCTACGTGGACACGCCCGTGCCCCAGGACGGAGACCCCGCCCTGGAGCTGATACCCGATCAGGAGCTGCGCGACGCGCTGCGGAAGCGGGCCCAGGAGAGCCGGGAGAGCGGGGAGGCGGGCGGCGGCGAACGGCTCTCCCCGCCGGCGGCCGCCGAATGGCAGCGGTGGGGGAGCCTCGCCGGCATCCCCCAGGACGCGCTGGACCGGCTGACCGGCCTCGCCGCGCCGCAGCCGATGGGCACGCTCACCAGCCCGCTCCGGGTGCCCGGCGACGCGGTCTCCGGACTGCCGACCACCGGCATCCTCTGCACCGCCAACGGAGCCGGCATCGCCCTGGTCGAGTCGCTCCTGGCCCTGGGCGACCCCCGCCTCCTGGCGCTCGCCGACCCCAGGACCGGCTTCTTCGAACTCGGCACCGGCCACTGGCCCATGCTCTCCGCCCCCGCCGAACTGGCCGGCCTCCTGCTCCGCGCCGCCGCTGACGAAGGTTACCGGCTGTCCGCTCCGGCGGCCGGCGGGCCCACACATCTGCGGCCCTTCCTCCTGGACGTACCCGAGCAGGGCCGCGAGCGCGCCGGGCGGATCGATCTCCACCTGCCCGACGCCGACGGCCCCCGCCCCGCCGTGATCTTCGTCCACGGCGGACCGGTCCCCGCCGATGCGCGGCCGACGCCGCGGGACTGGCCGATGTACGTGGGCTACGCGCAGTACGCGGCGAGCCTCGGGGCGGTCGGCGTGATGCTGGACCACCGGCTGCACGACGCCACCTGCTACGAGCGTGCCGCCGAGGACGTCGCCGCGGCCGTCGAACGCGTACGGGCCGATCCGCGCGTCGACGGGGAGCGGGTCGCGCTGTGGTTCTTCTCCGGCGGCAGCCTGCTGTCGGCGGACTGGCTCGCCGCGCCCCCGCCGTGGCTGCGGTGCCTGGCGGCGACCTACCCCCTGCTGGCGCCGCTGCCGAGCCTGGGGCTCGCCGGCTCCCGGTTCCGGCCCGCGGCCGCGCTGCGCGGGGCCGGGTCCTTGCCGGTCGTCCTGACCCGGGTGGGCCTGGAGTTCGCGGAGCTCGCGGCGACGGTCGCGGAGTTCCTCACCGCCGCCGAGGAGTGCGACGCCGCGGTCGAGGTGATCGACGTGCCGGACGGCCACCACGGGTTCGAGACGGCCGACCACACCGAGCAGGCGCGTGACGCCGTGCGGCGGGCGATGGGTTCCGTGCTGGGCCATCTGCGCCGTTCGTGATCCGGCCTCGCGTCTCCGCGCCGCGCCGTGCCGCGCCTGCCGGGTGCGGCACGGCGCGGCGGGGCGGGAGGAGGGCGGATGCAGGGCCGGCGACGCGAAGGGTGCGTCCGGCGGCCCTGCCCGGGTGGTGAGGCTCGGCGGGCCTGTGCGGCGGTGAGTCCGGCGGGACTACTCGACGACGAGTTCGACGGGGATGTTGCCGCGGGTGGCCTTCGAGTACGGGCAGACCTGGTGGGCCTGCTCCACCAGACGGGTGCCCGTCTCGCCGGCGAGGGCGTCGGGGAGCTCGACGCGGAGCACGACGGACAGGCCGAAGCCGGTGCCGTCCTTGCCGATGGAGACCTCGGCGGCGACGGAGACGTCCTTCGTGTCGACCTTCGCCTCGCGGCCGACCAGGCCGAGGGCGCTCGCGAAGCAGGCCGCGTAGCCGGCGGCGAAGAGCTGCTCGGGGTTGGTCCCCCGACCACTGCCGCCGAGCACCGGGGGCATGGCCAGGGCGAGGTCGAGCTGCCCGTCCGAGCTCACGGTGCGGCCTTCGCGGCCGTTGGCGGTGGCGACAGCGGTGTAGAGCGCATCCATTGCGGTGTTCCTTCGGTTCGGTGGTTCCTGTACAGAGGCGGCGCTTCCGTACACCAAGAGAGCATTGCACGCGATTAAGTTGTGCGCAATTCAATGTGGTGCGAGGTACCCTGGGGCGGTGACCGCTCCCACTCCTTCCCTCCCGGACGACGCGGAGCTGCTCCGCCTCGACCACCAGATCTGCTTCTCGCTGCACGCCGCGGCCCGCGCCTTCGGCGGCGTCTACCGCGACGCCCTCAAGGACCTCGGCCTCACCTACCCGCAGTACCTGGCCATGCTCGTGCTGTGGGAGGAGCCCGAACCCCAGCCCGTCAAGGCCATCGGCGAACGGCTGCGGCTCGACTCCGGCACCCTCTCCCCGCTGCTCAAGCGGCTGGAAGCGGCCGGTCTGGTCGTACGCGAGCGCAGCGCCGAGGATGAGCGATCGGTCGTCGTCCGCGTCACGGAGGCGGGTGAGGGGCTGCGCGAGCGCGCCCTGCCGGTGCCCCGCCGCATCGTCGCCGCCTCGGGCCTGTCGCTGCAGGACGCCCTCATCCTGCGCGGCCTCCTGGAACGGCTCACCGAGAACCTCGACGCGGCCCAGGCGGGGGAGCGCTGACCGGTCACCGCGCCGCGCGGCCCCGGCCGCGCCGTGCCCGGATTGCCCGGATGATCCGCTTATCGTGATCCCATGGGTGATCCCCGGGGTGAAGAGAAGGGTGAAGGAAAGGGCGAAGGGAACGGCCGCCCCGGCGTGCCCGGCGTGCCCGGCGCCCCGGCCGCAGCCCGGCAGCGCGCCCGCACTTCCCGCCTGCGGGCCTTCCGCCGCTCACCGTTCTTCCCCGCCACCGTGCTGCTGCTGATCGTGGCCGCGGCCGCCGGCCTCTTCGCCGGCTCCTACACGTACGCCATGGCCAACCCCACCCCGCACAACATCCCCACCGCGGTCACGGGCGTACCCGCCCCCGAGATCAAGCGGGCCGAGTTCGTCCAGGGCATGGAGAAGGCGCTCGGTGCCGAGCTCCGGCTGCGCCACTTCGCCACGTACGACGCGGCCCGGAACGCCGTCGATGACCAGCAGGTCTACGCCATCCTCCAGGACCGCCGCCACACGGCCGAACTGGACGTCTCCGGAGCCTCCGGGGCCACCGTCGCCCAGCTCCTGACCGAGACCGCGCCCCAGGTCGGCAAGGCCATCGGCGTGCCCGTCACCGTCAGGGACATCAATCCCTTGCAGAAAGGCGACCCGCGCGGCCTGGCGCTCTTCTACATCACCCTCGCCGCGGTCATCGTCGGATTCGTCGGCGCCATTCAGCTGGGCGTCCACGCCTCCGCGCTCAATCCCGCCGAACGCATCGCCTTCACCGTCGGATACTCCCTGCTGGGCGGATTCACGATCGCCGCCGTCGTGGACTGGGGGCTGGGCGCCCTGAGGCTTCCTTTCGCGGAATCCTGGCTCATTCTCGCGCTGACCATGTTCACGTCGGGGATGGTCTTCACGATGTTCAGCGCCCTGTTCGGGCGGTGGGCGATGCTGCCCACCTGGGGGCTGATGGTGCTCCTCGGCAATCCTTCCTCCGGCGGCGCCGTCTCCTGGCCCCTGCTGCCCTCCCTCCTCGGAGAGATCGGCCGCTGGCTGCCGCCGGGCGCCTCCGTGAACGCCCAGCACACGGCCGTGTACTTCCGTCACGACCAGCACGTTTTCTCGTTCGCCGTGCTCGCCGCCTGGGCCGCCGTCTCCTGCGCGGTCTTCTGGACCTGGCGCCACCGCCACCCCGGCGGACGCGACACGAGCGCCGTCGACCCCGGGTGAGGGCTCGCTCGCCCGGCGTCACGCCAGAGGGCCTGTGGTGTGAGGCGGCCCATGAGGCGTGGATCACTTACGAATTGCTTTAGTGCTGACGGGGGCGGAATCCGGGGGCTGGAGGCGCGAATTTCCGGCGGCTATGAAAGGCGGTAGTAGGTCACAGTGCTTGTCAGGGGTTTTCGCCGCCGCTAACAATTGCGGGGTCGCTGGGCGCCGTCGACCGAGAAAC
>NZ_JBPQTW010000317.1:0-5843 GCF_051386535.1 Streptomyces sp. URMC 127 | reverse complement strand
GCCGCGCCCCGCGCCGCCTCCACGGGCCGCTGCGGGGCGCGGGCGGGGCGCCCGGGCGGACCCGGAGCGCGCGACGGGGCCGCGCAGGGCCGTCCAGGGGCCGGGCGGCCCCAGGGTGTCGTCCGCGTGCATCCCGGTGTCCCCTTCGCTGGTCTCCGGCGGCGCGCCCGGCCGAACGCCCCGGGGCCTGCCCCGGAGACTTCCCAGGATCGGGAAGTCCCCTCCTCAGCCCGCCGCGGGGACCGGGCGGCTACTCGCCCGGGGCGCCGGGCTCCTGGCCGGCCAGGTCCCGCACCGCCTCGGCGAAGGCCTCGCCGCGCTTGTTGTAGTCGGTGAACATGTCCATCGAGGCGCAGGCCGGGGCCATCAGCACGGTGTCCCCCGGCCGGGCGAGCCGGGCCGCTTCCCGCACCGCCGCGGCCATCGCCCCAGTGTCGGTCCGGTCGAGGTCGACGACCGGGACATCCGGGGCGTGTCGCGCCAGCGCTTCCGCGATCAGGGCGCGGTCGGCGCCGATGAGGACGACGCCGCGCAGCCGCTTGGCGGCCTTGGTGACGAGGCTGTCGAAGGTGGCGCCCTTGGCGAGGCCGCCGGCGATCCACACGATCGGCTCGTAGGCCGCGAGGGACGCCTCCGCGGCGTGGGTGTTGGTGGCCTTGGAGTCGTCCACGTACGCGACGCCGGCCACGTCCGCGACGTGGGCGATGCGGTGGGCGTCCGGGCGGAAGGCGCGCAGGCCCTCCCGGACGGCCGCGGGCTCCACGCCGAAGGCGCGGGCCAGGGCCGCGGCCGCGAGGGCGTTGGCGACGTTGTGCGGGGCCGCGGGCTTGACGTCCGCGACCTCGGCGAGCTCCTGGGCGCTGGTGTACCGGTCCTCGACGAAGGCGCGGTCCACGAGGATGCCCTCGACGACGCCGAGCATGGACGGGCCGGGGGCGCCGAGGGTGAAGCCGATGGCGCGGCAGCCCTCCTCGACGTCGGCCTGGCGGACCAGGTGCTCGGTGGCGGGGTCGGCGGCGTTGTAGACGCAGGCGACCTGGTTGCCCTCGTAGATCCGGCCCTTGTCGGCGGCGTAGGCCCGCATGGAGCCGTGCCAGTCGAGGTGGTCGGGGGCGAGGTTCAGGACGGCCGCGGAGTGGGCGCGGACGGACGGCGCCCAGTGCAGCTGGTAGCTGGAGAGCTCGACGGCGAGGACGTCGTACTCCTCCTCGCCCAGCACCACGTCGACGATCGGCGTGCCGATGTTGCCGACGGCGCGCGTGCGCAGGCCCGCGGCCTTCAGGATCGAGGCCAGCATCTGGACCGTGGTGGTCTTGCCGTTGGTGCCGGTGACCGCGAGCCAGGCGGCCGGCTTGCGGCCGCTCTCGCAGCGCAGGCGCCAGGCGATCTCCACGTCGCCCACGACGTCCACGCCGGCCGCGGCGGCGGCCTCGAACAGCGGGCTCGACGGCTTCCAGCCCGGGGAGGTGACGACGAGCTCCGTGCCCTCGGGCAGGGTGTTCGCGTCCCCGAGGCGGACGGTGATGCCCTCCGCCTCCAGGCCGGCCGCGCGCTCGCGCAGCTGCGGGCTGTCGCCGCTGTCGACGACGGTCACCACGGCGCCGAGGCCGGCCAGGGCGCGGGCGGCGCTGATGCCGCTCACGCCGAGGCCGGCGACGGTGATGTGCTTGCCGCTCCAGGCGGAGGGCTCGGAGGGGCCGGAAGAGCCGGAAGAGGGTGTCACTTGATGGCCAGCCATCCCGCGTAGAAGATTCCGAGGCCGATGGCCACGCACAGGCCCTGGATGATCCAGAACCGGACCACCACGAGGACCTCGCTCCACCCCTTGAGCTCGAAGTGGTGCTGGAGCGGGGCCATCCTGAAGACGCGCTTGCCGGTGAGGCGGAACGAGCCGACCTGGATGATCACGGACATGGTGATCAGGACGAAGAGGCCGCCGAGGAGGGCGAGCAGCAGCTCGGTGCGCGAGCAGATCGCGAGTCCCGCGAGGGCGCCGCCGAGGGCCAGCGAGCCGGTGTCGCCCATGAAGATCTTGGCGGGCGAGGTGTTCCACCACAGGAAGCCGAAGCAGGAGCCCATCAAAGCCGAGGCGACGACGGCGAGGTCGAGCGGATCGCGCACTTCGTAGCAGGCGGCGCCGGCGGTCAGCGGGTTGCCGCAGGACTGGCCGTGCTGCCAGGTGCCGATGAAGACGTACGCGCCGAAGACCATCACGGAGGCGCCGGTGGCCAGGCCGTCGAGGCCGTCGGTGAGGTTCACGCCGTTCGACATCGCGAGGATCATGAACAGCGCCCACACCACGAAGATGACCGGGCCGACGGACCAGCCGAAGTCCTGGGTGAAGGAGAGCCGGGTGGAGGCCGGGGTCTGGCCGCGGGTGTCCGCGAACTGCAGCGCGAGGACGGCGAAGGCGATGCCGACGATCAGCTGGCCGGCCATCTTCGCCTTGGCGCGCAGGCCCAGGCTCCGCTGCTTGACGATCTTGATGTAGTCGTCGAGGAAGCCGACGAGGCCCATGCCCGCGGTCAGGAACAGCACCAGCAGGCCGGAGAAGGTCGGCTCGTGGCTGGTGATGACCTTCGTCAGGGCGTAGGCGATCAGGGTGGCCAGGATGAAGGCGATGCCGCCCATGGTGGGCGTGCCCTTCTTCCCGGCGTGGCCGCGCGGGCCGTCGTCGCGGATGAACTGGCCGTAGCCCTTGCGGGCGAGGAACTTGATCAGCAGCGGGGTGCCGATGAGGGTCAGGAAGAGACCGATGACACCCGCGAAGAGGATCTGGTTCATCAGCCGGCGACCTCACCGTCGGCGAGCAGCTGCTCGGCCACCCACTCCAGCCCCACCGACCGGGACGCCTTCACCAGCACGACGTCACCCGGGCGCAACTCGCTGCGCAACAGGTCGACCGCCGCCTGCGCGTCGGACACGTGCACCGACTCCTCACCCCACGAACCCTCGTTATAGGCGCCCATCTGCAGCCAGGCCGCTTCCCTGCCCCCGACTGCCACGAGCTTGCCGACATTGAGCCGGACGGCGAGCCGTCCGACCGCGTCGTGCTCGGCGAGCGACTCCTCGCCGAGCTCGGCCATCCGACCGAGCACCGCCCACGTGCGGGCCCCCTGCGCCGCTGCGGCTGTGCCCATGGCGGCCAGCGCGCGCAGCGCGGCTCGCATGGATTCGGGGTTCGCGTTGTAGGCGTCGTTGACGATCGTCACGCCGTCCGCACGCTCGGTGACCTCCATGCGCCAGCGGGAGAGCTGGCCCGCCCCGGAGAGCGCGGAGGCGATCTCCTCTGCGGGCATGCCCAGCTCATGGGCGACGGCGGCCGCGGCGAGCGCGTTCGACACGTGGTGCTCACCGTACAGCTGCATGGTCACGCCGGCGCACCCGGTGGGTGTGTGAAGCGTGAAGGCCGGCTGCCCGGTGGCCGTCAGCCGGACGTCCTCGGCGCGCACGTCGGCGTCGGGAGCCTCGCCGAAGAGGACGACGCGGGCCTTCGTACGGGCGGTCATGGCGCGCACGAGCGGGTCGTCGGCGTTGAGCACGGCGATGCCGCCGCCGGCGGCCGCGGGCAGCGCCTCGACGAGCTCGCCCTTGGCCACGGCGATCTTCTCGCGGCCGCCGAACTCGCCGACGTGGGCGGTGCCGACGTTGAGGACGACGCCGATGCGCGGCGGGGTGAGCTCGGCCAGGTAGCGGATGTGGCCGATGCCGCGGGCGCCCATCTCCAGGACCAGGTGCCGGGTCTCCTCGGTCGCGCGCAGCGCGGTGAGCGGCAGGCCGATCTCGTTGTTGAGCGAGCCGGGCGGCCAGACGGTGTCGCCCAGGCGCTCCAGCAGCTGGGCGATCAGGTCCTTGGTGCTGGTCTTGCCGGCGGAGCCGGTGATGCCGACGACGGTGGTGCCGAGCCGTTCGACGACGGCGCGGGCCAGGGTGCCGAGCGCCCGCTCGACGTCGGGGACCACGATCGCGGGGACGCCGACGGGGCGGGCGGCCAGCACGGCCGTCGCGCCCGCCTCGACGGCGCGCTCGGCGTAGTCGTGGCCGTCGACGTGCTCCCCGGCGAAGGCGGCGAAGAGGCTGCCGGGCTCGACGGCCCGGGAGTCGATCACGACGGGACCGGTGACCCGGGCGTCCGGGTCCGGTATGTCGTGCTGCTGCCCGCCGACGATGGCGGCGATCTCGGCGAGGGACAGAGCGATCACTGAGATTTACCTCCGGCCGTTCGGGAGATCTTCCGGGGGGAGGGTTGTGCGCGCATGGCGGTCTGTCATCCCTGGTCGTTCCGGTGCTTGGTCAACGAGCGCTGTTGCGCGGCTTCGATGGCCTCGCGCAGCACCTGGCGGTCGTCGAAGGGGCGGACGACGCCGTTGATGTCCTGGCCCTGCTCGTGGCCCTTGCCGAGGACGAGGACGATGTCGGATGCCCCGGCCCGGTCGACCGCGGCGGCGATGGCGTCGGCCCGGTCCTCCAGCAGGAGGACGGTGCCGCGCTCGTGGACGGGCACCTCGGCGGCGCCCTGCAGCATCGTGGCGAGGATCGCGAGCGGGTCCTCGGAGCGGGGGTTGTCGGAGGTCAGCACGGCGGTGTCGGCCAGCCGGGCGAGGGCCGCGCCCATGGGGGCGCGCTTGGTGGTGTCGCGGTCGCCGCCGCAGCCGAGGACGGCGTGGATGCGGCCCTCGCACACCTTGCGCAGCGCGCGGAGAACCGATTCGACGGCGTCCGTCTTGTGGGCGTAGTCCACCACGGCGAGGTAGGGCTGGCCCGCGTCGACGCGCTCCAGGCGGCCGGGCACGCCGGGGACGGCGGCGACGCCGTCGGCGGCGGTCTGCGGGTCGATGCCGGCGGCCACGAGGGCGACGACGGCCGCGAGGGCGTTGGCGACGTTGAACGGGCCGGCGAGGGGCGCCTTGGCCCGGATCCGCTCGCCCTGCGGGCCGAGGATCGTGAAGACGGAGTCGAACGGGCCGATCTCGACGTCCGCCGCGCGCCAGTCGGCGTCGGGGTGGCCCTCGGCGGAGAACGTGGTGACGGGCACCTCGGACTCGCCGGCGGCGAGCCGGCGGCCGTACTCGTCGTCGAGGTTGACGACGCCGGCGCGGCTGCGGGCCTTGGTGAAGAGCTCCGCCTTGGCCTGGAAGTAGTCCTCCATGCCGGAGTGGAACTCCATGTGCTCCGGGCTGAGGTTGTTGAAGACCGCCACGTCGAAGACGCAGCCGTCGACGCGGCCGAGCCGCAGGGCGTGGCTGGAGACCTCCATGGCGACCGAGGCGACGCCGCGCTCGCGCATGACGGCGAAGAGCGCCTGCAGGTCGGTGGCCTCGGGGGTGGTGCGCTCGGACTTGAGCCGCTCGTCGCCGATCCGCGACTCGACGGTGCCGATCAGGCCCGTCTTCCCGCCGGCCGCCCGCAGCCCGCCCTCGATCAGGTACGCCGTGGTGGTCTTGCCGGAGGTGCCCGTGATGCCGATCTGCAGGAGCTCCTCGCCCGGCCGGCCGTAGATCGTGGCGGCCAGCTCGCCCATGACGGCGCGCGGGTCGGCGACGGTCAGCACGGGCAGGCCCGTGGCGGCGGCGCGCTCGGCGCCGGAGGCGTCGGTCAGCACGGCGACGGCGCCGAGGCCCGCGGCCTGGGCGGCGAAGTCGGCGCCGTGGAAGCGGGCGCCGGGCAGGGCGGCGTAGACGTCACCCGGCCGCACGGCGCGCGAGTCGTGGGTGATGCCGGTGACGGCGGCTCCGGGGCCCTGCGGCGCGGGGATGCCCAGCTGACCGGCCAGCTCGCCCATGACGGCGCGCGGGTCGGCGACGGTCAGCACGGGCAGGCCCGTGGCGGCGGCGCGCTCGGCG
>NZ_JBPQTW010000316.1:0-5843 GCF_051386535.1 Streptomyces sp. URMC 127 | reverse complement strand
GGCCCGGTCCGTACGGACCGGGCCCCGCGCTCGGGATCCTGCCGCTACTCCGCCTTGATCGCGGAGAGCATGTTCAGCTTCGCCGCCCGGCGGGCCGGCCACAGCGCGGCCAGCACGCCGACCACCGCGGCCAGCAGCAGGAACAGGCCCATCCGGCCCCAGGGGAGCACGAGCTCGTAGGTGCTGAGGGCCTTGCTGATGAGGTCGCCCGCGGCCCAGCCGAAGAAGACGCCCAGGCCCACGCCCATCACTCCGCCGAAGAGCGAGATGACCAGCGACTCCAGGCGGACCATCCGCTTGATGCCCTTGCGGTCCAGGCCGATGGCGCGCAGCATGCCGATCTCCTGCTGACGCTCGAAGACCGACATCGCCAGGGTGTTGACGACGCCGAGGACGGCGACGACGACGGCCATGGCCAGCAGGCCGTAGAGCACGTTCAGCAGCAGGTTGATGCCCTTGGCGATGGAGTTGGAGATGTCCTTCTTGGTCTGGATCTGGACCGCGGGGTTGTCGCCGAGGGCCTTGCGGAGGGACTCCTTGACGGACGCGCCGGCGCCGTTCTTGGTCTTGACCATGACCTGGCGGTCGGTGATCTCGCTCTGGTGCGGGGCGATCGTCTTCGTGTCGACCATGATGCCGCGCATCAGGTCGTTGCCCTTGTAGACGCCGGAGACGGTCAGCGTGCCCTTCTTGCCGTCCTCGAAGGTGACGGGGACGGAGGAGCCGAGCTTCCAGTGGTGCGTCCGGGCGGTCGCGTCGTCGATGACGACCTTGTTGCCGGACAGGCCCTCGAAGGAGCCGGCCGTGAAGTCGAGCCTGGTCAGCTTGCCGATGGTGGCGCCGTTGACGCCGGTGAGGTTCTCGAAGTCACCGTCGACGCGGGAGGGGGACATGCGCAGCGGGCTGGTGGCGGCGACGTCGGGGTGCGCGGCCAGCTTCTTCTCCACGTCGGGGGAGAGCGAGGTCATGCTCGCCATGGAGACGACGTAGTCGGCCTTCATGGAGGACGTCGCCAGCTTGTCGATGGCCTGCTGGACGCTGCCGGCGATCACGGTCATGCCGGTGATCAGGGTGAGCCCGATCATCAGCGCGGAGGCGGTCGCGGCGGTGCGGCGCGGGTTGCGGACCGCGTTCTGCCGGGCGAGCTTTCCGGGCATCCCGAACAGGCGCAGCACGGGCGCGGCCGCGGCGATCATCGGGCGGGACAACAGCGGGGTCAGCACGAAGACGCCGATGAGGACCACCGCGGCGCCCATGCCCATGGTGTTGCTGCCGGAGGCGGTCAGCACGACGGCCGCACCGATCGCGGTGAGGGCACCGCCGATGGCGTTGCGCACGACCAGGGAGCGCGTGGTGGGCACGGCGTGGAGGCTGTTCATCGCGGCGACCGGGGGGATCTTCGCGGCGCGGCGGCCGGGCAGCCACGCGGAGAGCATGGTCACGACGATGCCGACGGCGAGGGAGACCAGGATCGTGGACGGCTCGATGACCAGCGGGCCGTCCGGCAGGGGCGCGCCGTTGCCCTTGAGCAGCGACCGCAGGCCGACCGCGATGCCGATGCCCGTGACGAGGCCGGCGGCGCCGGCGGCGGTGCCGATGAGGAAGGCCTCGATGAGCACGGAGCGGGTGACCTGGCGGCGGCTCGCGCCGACCGCGCGCAGCAGCGCCAGCTCCTTGGTGCGCTGGGCGACCAGCATGGTGAAGGTGTTGGCGATGATGAAGATGCCGACGAAGAGCGCGATGCCGGCGAAGGTCAGCAGGATGGTGCGCTGGGCGTCCTGGTCCTGCGCGATCATGCGGGCCTGTTCGTCGGCCAGCTGCTTGCCGGTCGTGGCCTCGGCGTCGGCGGGCAGGACCTTCTCGACGGCGGCCTTGAGGGCGGCCTGGGAGGTGCCGGCCGTGGCCTTCACGTAGATCTCGCCGAACTCGCCGGGCTTGCCGTAGAGCTTCTGCGCGGTGGGGGTGTCGAAGAGGGCGAGGCTGCCGCCCGCGGAGACGTTGCCGTCGTCGGTGGTGAAGATGCCGGCGAGCTTCTGCCGGAGCACCGGGCCGTCGACGGAGACGCGGACGGTGTCGCCGGTCTTGTAGCCGCCGCGCTCGGCGGTCTTGGCGTCGAGGGCGATCTCGCCGGGGCCCTGGGGCGCGCGGCCGCTCTTGATCGGGTAGCGGGCGTCCTTGCCGCCGGTGCCGGGGTAGTAGTTGGCGCCGGTGGAGTTGAAGCCCTCGCCTATGAGCTCGCCGTGCTTGTCGGCGATGGCGGCGAAGCCGCTGACGCTGCCGGTGGCGCCGGCCGCGCCGGGCACCGCGGCGGCCCGGTCGAGCAGGGCCTGGGTGAGCTTGGGGGCCTCGCCGGGGTTGCCCTTGTCGCCGCTCTGCCGGTGCGGCTGGACGGCGACGTCGACGCCGGTGAAGCCCTTCTCGGAGCTCTTCTGCTGGGCGGCGGAGATGGTCGAGGTGAAGACCAGGGTGCCGGAGACGAAGGCCACGCCGAGCATCACGGCGAGGACGGTCATCAGCAGCCGGGCCTTGTGCGCGAGAACGTTGCGCAAGGCGGTACGGAACATGGTCTGTGGTGTCCTGGGGGAGTGGGCCCGAGCCGGGCCGTCGTCGGAAGCGGGAGGCGGCGGGGCCGTCCTCAGCTGGTGCGGCCCTTGGCGTCGAAGCGCTTCATGCGGTCGAGGACCGCGTCCGCGGTGGGCTCGCGCATCTCGTCGACGATGCGGCCGTCGGCGAGGAAGACCACGCGGTCCGCGTAGGAGGCGGCCACGGGGTCGTGGGTGACCATGACGACGGTCTGGCCGAGCTCGCGCACCGAGTTGCGCAGGAAGCCCAGCACCTCCGCGCCGGAGCGCGAGTCGAGGTTTCCGGTGGGCTCGTCCGCGAACATGATCTCGGGCTTGCCGGCCAGGGCGCGGGCGACCGCCACGCGCTGCTGCTGGCCGCCGGAGAGCTGGTTGGGGCGGTGCTTGAGGCGCCCGGAGAGCCCGACAGTGTCGACCACCATGTCCAGCCACTGCCGGTCGGGCTTCCGGCCGGCGATGTCCATCGGCAGGGTGATGTTCTCCAGGGCCGTCAGCGTCGGCAGCAGGTTGAAGGCCTGGAAGATGAAGCCGATCTTGTCGCGCCGCAGCCGGGTGAGCTTCTTGTCGTTCAGCGTGGTCAGCTCGGTGTCGCCGATGGTGGCCGAACCGCCGGAGACGGTGTCGAGGCCGGCCATGCAGTGCATCAGCGTGGACTTGCCGGAGCCCGAGGGGCCCATGATCGCGGTGAACTCGGCCTGCCGGAACTCGACGGAGACCGCGTCCAGGGCGACCACCTGGGTCTCGCCCTGTCCGTAGACCTTGGTGAGGCCCGTGGCGCGGGCTGCCACTGCCGTGGGGCGGGCGGCGGTCTGGACGCCGTAGGGGGAGGTGGTCACGGTGGGAGGCTCCTGTCGGGACGACGGCTTGAGGGGACCACTCCATCGTCGGCGCCGATCGGGCGCGCGGGATCAGACCCAGCTCCCGTTCCCGGGGCAGACCTCGGTCGGACCCGGGCCGCCGCTCCTCATCCTTGGGTATGACAGCGCGGGGATGCCGGGGGCGGGCCGCACGGGGCGACCGGGGTCGGCCGGGCACCGGTCGGAAGGCGGCGAGATTGCGACAATTCCCTACCCCGTCCGGCCCCTCCCGGTGAACGGGGGGTATCGGCCCGTGGCATGTGCCTTTGGCGTCGTTCCTGCACTGATGCACCCTCAGTTGCCAATAAAATAAGACAACCTCGGGTCATCGTTCCGCTGTTTGGGGGGCGCTGCCCGGCTAGGCTCGTCCTGCTCTCCTCTTACCAGGAAGGCGCGCGCGCCTTTCCTGCCTGTACGCCTGTACGCCCGAGAGCGCTGCCCGGATGGTGGAATGCAGACACGGCGAGCTTAAACCTCGCTGGCCCTTCGGGCCGTGCCGGTTCAAGTCCGGCTCCGGGCACTCAGCTGCTCTGTGTCCCCCACTCTCCGTAGGGAACCGGGTGCCTCTCCGTAGGGAACCGGGTGCCACCCGTTTGCGTTCTCCCCGTAGGGGCGGGGCAGTGCGCCGGAAAAGATCCTTCCCAAGCACGAGCGCATTTCTTTGCCCACCTATTACCCTTGGTCGCAAGGCCGCGCAGGGTGGCCACGGATGGAGTGAAGGATGAGGAGCAGCAACCCGGTCTTCTCGCGGCGGTTCCGCGGCAACAACAACGGCTACGCGGGCTTCGCCGCGGCGCCGCAGGCCGGGACCGCGGCCCAGGGCGGAAACCCCTACGCGAGCAACCCGTACGCGCAGCCCGCCAACCCGTACGCCACCAACCCGTACGCCCAGGGCGGCCCGGATCTCCAGCAGGGGTATCCGCAGGCCCCGGCCACCACCGGCCGCATGACCATGGACGACGTCGTCATGCGCACCGGCATGACGCTCGGCCTGGTGATCCTCGGTGCGGCCGTCGGCTGGGGGATGAACCTCCCCGTCGGGCTCGGCTTCGGCGCCGGCCTCGTCGCGGCGCTCCTGGTCTTCGCGCAGTCGATGTTCCTGCGCAGGCCGGTCCCCGCCGTGATCCTGGCGTACGCCGCGCTGGAGGGCCTCTTCCTCGGCGTGGTCAGCAAGGCCTACAACCACTTCGCCCAGGGCGCCCCGGTCCAGGCCGTGCTCGGCACGATCCTCGTCTCGGTCGGCGTGCTCATCGCGTACAAGACCCGTCTGATCCGCGTCGACCGCCGCTTCGTCCGCTTCGTGACGGCCGCCCTGATCGGCTTCGTCCTGCTGACGATGGTGAACCTGCTCTTCGCCGTCTTCGGCGGCGGTGACGGCCTCGGCCTGCGCACGGGCTGGCTGGGCGTGCTCGTGGGCATCGCCGGCGTGCTGATCGGCGCGGCGGTCCTCGCGATCGACTTCAAGCAGGTCGAGGACGGCGTCCAGTACGGCGCGCCCCGCGAGGAGTCGTGGATGGCCGCCTTCGGCCTCACGGTCTCGCTGGTGTGGATCTACGTCCAGATGCTGCAGCTGATCGGCGTGCTCAACGAGGACTAACCGGCTGTCCGGCCGTCCGGCTGACTGCCGGTGGTTGCCGGTGGTTGAAGAAACGGCTGAAGAGGAAGGGCCCGGGAAGTGTTCCCGGGCCCTTCGTCGTACGCGTGCGCCATGGGGAATGCGGGGCGCTGCCCGTTACAGCAGCTTCCGAGCCGCCCGTCGGAGGTCGTACTCGTGGACGATCGCCTTGGCGTGGCCATATGCGAGGTCGTGCTCTCCGCGCAGCCAGCTGACCTTCTCCTCGAAGCGGAAGAGGGAAGGGCCTTCTTCGACCGTGCGCAGCCAGTCGGCGACTTCACGGCCGGTGCAGTGGGGGATTCGGGAGAGCAGGTTCCGGTGGGTCTCGTCGGAGAAGACGTGGGACATCGGCGCCTCCGGACGCGTCGAATGATGGTCCTTCATGTCACCGTGCCCGAGTGTGCAGACGTTGGCAACAGTCCGGCAACGGCGCATAGGCTCGCGCTGTGGATGATGTGACGTCTCTTCTGGCCGCCGTGGACGCTTTCGCCGACCGGCTGCGCGCTCTGCCGCAGTCCCGCCTGAGCAGGGGGGCGGCCGCCGAAGCGCTCACCCTGGCCCGGGAACTGGCCGCGCGTGCGCAGCGGATCGAGGAACCCGGGGCCGGGGCGCCCAGGGAAATGCCCGAGGCCGGGATGTTCGCGGTCGCCGACCAAGTGGCGGTGGCCGGTCACGATTTGGCGGCGGCGCTCGTCGCGGATTCCGCCGGGGGCGGGGCCGGGGCGGCGGAGGCGGTGGCCTTGGTGGAGGCGGCGGCGAAGCGGTGTGGTGTGTAGCGGGGCGTACGGG
>NZ_JBPQTW010000315.1:0-5867 GCF_051386535.1 Streptomyces sp. URMC 127 | reverse complement strand
CCCCTGCGCCCCCACCACCTCCCGCCGTATGCCCCGCTGGCGGCCGGGCCGGTCGTACGTGCTCGGTCACCGTGCACTACTAGCGTCGCCGGGTGACGGCATCCCGCGTACGAACGTGATGACCCCGGTCAGCAGCACGTCGTGGTTGGAGAACAGGCCGGGCAACTCGTAGCGCCGGCTGAGCGTGGCCGTCCACCGGCCCGGCGGTTCGTACGAGCCGATCATGCGGGCCCGGGAGGCCTGGGTGATGATCCAGCGAGCGTGGTCGTCGGGCAGGTCCCTGGCGCGGCAGAATTCCCGCGCCAGCCTCCACAGGGTCTCTCCGGTGTCCGGCGGACTGGTGACGCCGATGACGGCGATGTCTCCCAACCCGCGGTTGTCGGACGACTGGCTGGTATAGGCGATGGTGTGGCCTTCGAGCGAGAAGACGGTGACGAGGCTCGTACCTGACAGCTCGACGGCGACGCGCTTGCCGGACATGCACGTGGGTCCGTTCCGTCGTCCGGAGGGAGAGATGTGAAAGCCGGGGCCGCGAGGCCGGCAGTCCGTCCGGTCTGCGGCTAGTTGCTGCCGCAGCCGCCACCGTCACCGCAACACGCGGGAGGATTGCACTCGGCTGCTGTACCCCAGAGCTCGTGATCCACGGTGAATCCGGCTGCCTCGATTGCGGCGACGGTGCGCCTGATACCGCCGGCGTCGCGTGGGCCGAGCGGGCCATTGAACGGGTTGTGGTGCAGGAAACGGCCGAACTGCTCCTGGCACCAGCGGGCGTACTCGCGGGTGTGGAGCATGAAGGTGTGCCAGCCGGGGTCGACATCAGTGGAGGGGGACAGGGGGACGTCCTGGCTGTGGCCACTCATCCAGAGGAAGGCGAGAGCCTGATCCATGATGCGTTCGGCCATGGACCGGGGCCTCTTCTCGTGCTCCACGAGGAAGGTCACCAGGCGACTGAACAGTTCGCCGTCGACGAGCGAGCGGCCGGTGCGTACTGCTACTGGAGGGATCATGATCGTTGCGGTCATGGCATCTCCTCGATCTCACGTCGTCCGGGGTTCGTGACGAACGTAGAGCGATGGACGGCCAACCTCCCAGAAGATTGCGCGAGTTTGCAGCACGCTGATTGACGGGCCTGGATGCCTCACCGACCATCGATCTGCGCGCAAAGTCGCGCAAGGCGGAGGACGGGAGACCAGCCATGAAGCTGCGGTTCCTCGGTAAGAACTCCACTCCTGGAGACAGCCCCACTCTGTACGCCAGCGACCGGGACAGTTACGTCGTCCAGGGCTGGAAGGTCTACGCGAACGACCTTCTGATGCGGCTCGATGTACCGGAAGGCCATGCCGTCGTCGAGGTGCCGACCGAACTGTTCGAGCATCTGTCCAAGGACGGTCTGCCCTCTGGGCGGATCAAGAACTTCTCGGACCCGATCACGCTTGTCACCGGGCAAGGGACATGCATCGTGCAGGGGCCGGAGATGCATGACCCCGAGGCTCTGAGCCAGATGAGCATGCCGGGCTACGAGACCTGCGTCGAGATCCCCAAGTCCTCGCTCGTGGCCCTATGGGAGGAGAACGATGGACCTGATCACCCCCGCACAACGTGACGAGCTGTTCCGCAGCCTGGAGCGGGACGCGTTCCATCTGGAGCTGAGGGACCACTACGGGTCGCCCGTCGAGGAAACTCCGTACGCCCGTTGGCAGCGGGGCGAACCCGATGACTACGTCTGGCTGGAACCGTGGACAACACTCATGAAGGGTGTGACGGGGGCTGGAAAGACGGTCAGGCGGGTGCGGGTCGTTACGGAGCCGCACTCGCGCTACGTCGGGTGGGAACACTCGCTGACCCGGCTCAACCTGGAGATGGGCGAGGACATCCGGTGGCTGCCGAGACACCGGTTGCCGAACGGCATCACGTTTCCTGTGGGTGGCAACGACTGGTGGCTGTTCGATGACCGTCTTCTGGCTGTGGGCCACTTCGACACGGACGGGAGGGTTCTCGGCTCGGAGCTGATCGAGGACCCCGAGACCGTGGCCGAGTGCAGGCGGGTGCGGGACGTTCTGTGGTCCGTTGCGATCCCGCACTGCGAGTACAAGCCCTGAGCCATCCGTGAGCACCGAAGCGCAGGCACAGCGAGAGGCTTTGGGGGCCCGGCTGCGAGGGCTTCGCAAGGACGCGGGGTTCAAGAGCGGCCGGGCATTCGCCGCGGCAACAGGGTGGCAGGAGTCCAAAGTCTCCCGCATCGAGAACGGCAGGCAGAACGCCGGCGAGGACGACATCCGTACCTGGTGCGCGAAGACAGGCGCCGAGGAGCAGCTCGGCGACCTGATCGCGACGGTCCGCCACATCGACGAACTGTGGCTTGAGTGGCGTCGCCAGCTCGCCTCAGGAGCCGCGCAGCGTCAGCAGAGGGCCATCCCGGTCTACTCCAAGACCAAGGTGTTCCGCATCTGGCACCCGACACTGATCTGGGGCGGGCTCCAGACGGCGGACTACGCCACGGAGACGTTCAAGCAGGTGATCAATTACTACGAGGTCCCGGACGACACGGCGGCCGCAGTGGCGAAGAGGATGGAACGGCAGAAGTACCTGCATCAGGGCGACCGGATCTTCAACGTGTTGCTCGCCGAGCAGGCTCTCTACAGCAACTTCGGTGGCCCGGACGTGATGCGTGGCCAGCTGGACCGCCTCCTTGCGGTCATCGGCCTTCCGCGGCTGAGTCTCGGTATCATCCCTCGCTCTGCGCCCCTGCATATCTGGCCAGGAAACTCGTTTTCGATGTTCGATGACAAGCTGGTCCTGGTTGAGACCTACTCGGCCGAGTTCTCGGTGACCCAGCCGAGAGAAATCGCTCTCTATGCGAGGGCTTTCATGCTCCTCAAAGCCTCAGCCGTCTACGGCGACAGGGCTCGGGCCCTCATCGCCCAAGCCGTGCAGCACTACGGCAGGTAGGCGGGCAGGTAGGGGCGAGGGACGCCTCTCATGGCAAGGGCGCCCCTCGGGTCAAGCAGTCACAGCCGCCCGGACCTGACCTCGGAGAGGAACGACGTCCAGGTGGACGGTTGTACCTGGAGGGGCGGGAGGGCCGTGTTCTTGGAGTCGCGGATGCCGATGCGGGCGGGAGGCCCGGGGAGGGTAGCGACCTCGACGCAGGTGTGTTGCGCATCGCTGTAGGACGACTTCATCCATATGTCAGGCATCGCTGATCTCTTCCGATAGTTGTTGCAGAAACCCCACGGTCTTCTCCGGCGGCATTGCTGTCGCTTGGAGAGAGCTGAACTTGCGGGAGAAGCGCCCGACCTCGCGTGGCTTGTCCGACATACACAGGGATCCCCATGGCACGTCGGTCTGGACCGTCGACGGCAATGCCTCGCCCAGGTCGAGGATGGTGAAGTTCGTGCCGAACCGGTAGCCGACCTCGCGAGTGCGCAGGATCTGTACTGTCACATTTTCCCGCTCCGACAAGGCGGCAATCTCTGCGTACTGCTCGCGCATGACGTCGGCGCATCCGACGACTTGACCCAGCGCTGACTCCGCCAGGATCGCCCAGAGGCGCACGGCATCCTCGCTGCGGGTCAGGATCTCCTTGCGCATCATGCGCAGGCGGACGCTCTGCTCGATGTACTCACTTGTCGTCTCGTCGTGCAACTTCTCCATCTCGAAGATGGCGGTGGTGTACTTCTTCGTCTGGAGCAGGCCCGGGACCAGGGTCGGGTGCCACGTCTTGATGGCACGGGATACACCTTCGATGTCTGCGAACGTCCGTACCGTCGGGTGCACGGTGCTGGCGAAGGACGTCCATTCCTGACTTGTGGACTCGCGATGCAGCTGGGCGAGCGTAGCGATGTGATCCTCATCCGTGACGCCGTAGCGCTTCAGCAGGCTGCGCAGGTGGCCGGCTTGCTTGAGCGCGATGCTCCCGGTCTCGACGCGCTGCAGGTGGGAGTCGCTGAACCCCAGGCCCTTCACTGCCTGTTCGAGCGTCATCCCGGCTTCGTTGCGCATACGGCGCAGTTCGCTGCCGAGCGCGATCCGACGAGCTGTTGGTCCGATCCGTGCTCCCACCCTCATCGCCTTCCGTGGCTGCTTGCGTGCTGGTTGAGTCTGGCGCCGCGTGTTCACGCTGTGCACCCCTCTGTCCCTCCGGTGCGTGCACCTGACCTCGCTGCGGGCGCCTCAAATCCCGTTGTGTGCACGCGTGTTGCCGCCATGGCATGTGCCACTTCGGAGGCTAGCGGGGTTTCTGCGGGATGGCACTTGAATGCCCAGTTCCCCACTCGGCAGGGTGGTTCCCGTACCGAGTCGCAGGTGCGGGCGCTACGCCCTCGCACCACTCGAAGGAGCCGCCATGCCCCCGTACCCCCGGACCGCCCATGTCGGCGGTGGAGCCGGAATCCTCCCCGAGTCGTCTCCCGTGTCGATCGGGCAGGCGCTCCGGGAGGCCACCGACATGCAGACGTGGCTGCCCGCGCCGTCGCGGCTGGGCGAGGTCACGGACCGTCTCCTCGACTACATCCGGGCGACCGCACCGACCGTGGAGGCCGCCGCGCGGGCCCGGCCCGGGGACTGCCCGGTTCGCCGGGTGGCGCTCACCGTGGTGGAGGAGGCACGGGAGCGATCCGCGGCCGGGCCCGGAAACGGGTACGCGTCCGCGATCGCCTTCGCCCGGAGCCTGGGCAAGGCCGCCGGGGAACTCCTCCACCAGGAGCGGCGGCTGCAGCGGCAAAGCGGTGCGCGGTGAAGCGACTGGCAGTGCGCCTGCACACGTGGTGGATCCTGCACGGCCAGTTCTCCCGGCCCGTACGCGCTCTCTGGCCAAGTCGCCGCCGCGCACATGCCCTCACCGGCAGACAACCCGACACCGTAGAGGCCTCCCTGCGGCAACTCGAACGGCGCATGAAGGTGGTGACCGTGCCGCACACCAGCGGTCCGGAGGCGCTCAGTTCGCTGCCGGAGTGCAGGTGCGGAAGGTAAGGCTATCGACGCGACCGACCGGCATTGCCCGGCGTCACGCGCCTATCTGCCGACGGCAGAAGACCCGGCCGAACGAACTCCGTGATCACTACAGTCCAGTCGCATGACGACGGTTATGACACGCACGGTCGAATACCCGGCCGACGGCCTCACGATGATCGGACACCTCGCACTCCCGGCCGGAACCGATCGCCGGCCCGCGGTGCTGCTCGGACCCGAGGGCCCGGGGGTCGGCGACGTCGAGCGCCGCCGGGCCGAGACGCTCGCCGAACTGGGATACGTGGCGCTGGCATTCGACCTCCACGGTGGGCGCTATCTGAGCGACCCCGAGGAGATGCTGGCCCGTTGCCTGCCGCTGCTCGCCGACCCGGACCGGATGCGGGCCATCGGCCACGCGGCGCTCGACGTATTGCGCGCCGAACCGCGTACCGACCCCGACCGGATCGCCGCCGTCGGCTACGGCACGGGCGGCGCCATCGGGGTGGAACTCGGGCGCGACGGCGTCAACCTGCGGGCGATCGGGACAGTCAACGGATTGACGACGGGCCGACCGGGCGAGGCGGCGCGCATCGGCTGCCCGGTGTGGGCCGGGGTCGGTTCGGAAGACCCGATCATGCCGCCCGCGCAGCGGGACGCCTTCACCGCCGAGATGCAGGCCGCAGGAGTCGACTGGCGCCTTGTGGTCTACGGCGGCGCCTTGCACGCCTTCCACCACCCGTCGGTCGAACATGCCCAGACCGTGCTCCCCGGCGTCGCCTACCACGCACGGCACGCGCAGCGCGCCTGGCGCGATGTCGTCGACCTGCTCGCCGAGTGCCTGCAGCCCGGCACGGACCGGGGCGCTGACGTGTATTTGTGGCGCCAAGTGCCGGGTGCCACCACGCAAGAGGGCACGG
>NZ_JBPQTW010000314.1:0-5954 GCF_051386535.1 Streptomyces sp. URMC 127 | reverse complement strand
GGCCCCCCCCCCCCGCGTGACATGCTTGGGTCCGTCATTTTGCTGCCGGACCGGGGGAGCCACGGGTCGTGGAGGACAGGGTACGCATCGTCATCGCCGAGGATTCGGTGCTCCTGCGGGAGGGCCTGACCCGGCTGCTGACCGACCGCGGCCACGACGTCGTGGCCGGCGTCGGCGACGGCGAGGCGCTGATCAAGGCCGTCCGCGAGCTCGCGGACGCGGACGCGCTGCCGGACGTCGTGGTGGCGGACGTCCGCATGCCCCCCACGCACACGGACGAGGGCGTACGCGCCGCGGTGGAGCTGCGCCGCCGTCATCCGGGGCTGGGCGTGCTCGTCCTGTCGCAGTACGTGGAGGAGCAGTACGCGACGGAGCTGCTGGCGGGCAGCAGCACGGGCGTGGGCTATCTGCTCAAGGACCGCGTGGCCGAGGTCCGCGAGTTCGTGGACGCGGTGGTGCGGGTGGCGCGCGGCGGCACCGCGCTGGACCCCGAGGTCGTCGCCCAGCTGCTGGGCCGCAGCCGCAAGCAGGACGTGCTCGCGGGGCTCACGCCGCGCGAGCGGGAGGTGCTCGGGCTGATGGCCGAGGGGCGTACGAACTCGGCGATCGCCAAGCAGCTGGTGGTGAGCGACGGAGCGGTCGAGAAGCACGTCAGCAACATCTTCATGAAACTTGGGCTTTCCCCTAGTGACGGGGATCACCGGCGGGTGCTGGCGGTCCTGACCTACCTCCGCTCTTGATCAACTGACGCCTCCTCATCGGCCGGCAGCCGCCCTGGTGGGAGGGGGTCGGCAGCCCGGAGACCTAGCACGAAAGACCTAGAGCGGGCGGGCCGGGCGGGCCACGGCGGCGGGACCGCCAAACCCGCCCGTACCAGGACAAGTGAAAGCTTCACCCTCCGCTTCTTCTTGTGATCCATCCCAGGTGGGCGGGCCCTGCCCACGTACGATGGCGTGGGTAAGCCGGTCGGGCACCACCGTGTGCGCGCCGCCGCCAGAGGGAGGTCCGAAGCAGTGACCAGCCAGGTCAGCAGCCCGGCCGAACAGGCCGTACCAGCCGAGCAGCCGAGCGGGGCCGCGGCCCCGTCGCCCGTGGACTCCGGCCCGCCGTCGGCGAAGGAGGTGCGGCGGCTGGACAGGGTCATCATCCGGTTCGCCGGTGACTCCGGTGACGGCATGCAGCTGACGGGTGACCGTTTCACTTCCGAGACCGCCTCGTTCGGCAACGACTTGTCGACCCTGCCGAACTTCCCCGCCGAGATCCGCGCCCCCGCCGGAACCCTGCCGGGCGTCTCCTCCTTCCAGCTCCACTTCGCCGACCACGACATCCTCACCCCCGGCGACGCACCCGACGTGCTGGTAGCGATGAACCCCGCCGCGCTCAAGGCCAACATCGCCGACGTGCCCCGGGGCGGCGAGATCATCGTCAACACCGACGAGTTCGCCAAACGCGCCATGGCCAAGGTCGGCTACGCCACCAGCCCCCTGGAAGACGGCACCCTCGACGCCTACAACGTCCACCCCGTGCCCCTGACCACGCTGACGATCGAGGCGCTGAAGGACTTCGGGCTCTCCCGCAAGGAGGCCGAGCGCAGCAAGAACATGTTCGCCCTGGGTCTGCTGTCGTGGATGTATCACCGGCCGACGCAGAACACCGAGGACTTCCTGCGCAGGAAGTTCGCGAAGAAGCCGGAGATCGCCGAGGCGAACGTGGCGGCGTTCCGGGCCGGGTGGAACTTCGGTGAGACGACCGAGGACTTCGCCGTCTCCTACGAGGTCGCCCCGGCGACTTCCGCTTTCCCTGCGGGCACCTACCGCAACATCTCCGGCAACCTCGCCCTCTCCTACGGCCTGATCGCCGCCGCCCGGCAGGCGGACCTGCCGCTCTACCTCGGCTCGTACCCGATCACTCCGGCCTCCGACATCCTGCACGAGCTGTCGAAGCACAAGAACTTCGGTGTGCGGACCTTCCAGGCGGAGGATGAGATCGCCGGCATCGGGGCGGCCCTCGGTGCGGCGTTCGGTGGCGCACTGGCCGTCACCACGACTTCCGGACCCGGCGTGGCGCTGAAGTCGGAGACGATCGGGCTGGCGGTGTCGCTGGAGCTGCCGCTGCTGATTGTCGACATCCAGCGCGGCGGCCCGTCCACCGGTCTGCCGACGAAGACGGAGCAGGCGGATCTGCTGCAGGCGATGTACGGGCGTAACGGTGAGGCGCCGGTGCCGATCGTGGC
This sequence comes from Streptomyces sp. URMC 127, assembly GCF_051386535.1. Taxonomy (NCBI): domain Bacteria; kingdom Bacillati; phylum Actinomycetota; class Actinomycetes; order Kitasatosporales; family Streptomycetaceae; genus Streptomyces; species Streptomyces sp. URMC 127. The sequence continues at coordinate 3,721 of NZ_JBPQTW010000314.1, read as the reverse complement.
GCCGAAGACGCCGGCGGACTGCTTCGACGCCGCCCTGGATGCGGCGCGGATCGCGCTGACCTACCGCACGCCGGTCTTCCTGCTGTCCGACGGCTACCTGGCCAACGGCTCCGAGCCGTGGCGGATCCCCGAGCCGGACGAACTGCCGGACCTGCGGACTCAGTTCGCCACCGGCCCGAACCACACCCTGGCCGACGGCACCGAGGTGTTCTGGCCCTACAAGCGCGACCCGCAGACCCTGGCCCGGCCGTGGGCCGTGCCCGGCACGCCCGGCCTCGAACACCGCATCGGCGGGATCGAGAAGCAGGACGGCACGGGCAACATCTCCTACGACCCGGCCAACCACGACCACATGGTCCGCACCCGCCAGGCCAAGACCGACGGCATCACCGTGCCGGACATCGAGGTCGACGACCCGACGGGCGGCGCCCGCACCCTCGTGCTGGGCTGGGGCTCGACCTACGGGCCGATCACCGCCGCGGTCCGCCGGGTGCGCGCCGCGGGCGACGAGGTCGCCCAGGCCCACCTGAGGCACCTGAACCCCTTCCCCGCCAACCTCGGCGAGGTCCTGGGCCGCTACGACAAGGTCGTGGTGCCGGAGATGAACCTGGGCCAGCTCGCGACCCTCATCCGCGCGAAGTACCTGGTCGACGTCCGCTCCCACACCCAGGTCAGCGGCATGCCCTTCAAGGCCGCCCAGCTCGCAGACGTGCTCAAGGAGGCCATCGATGACTGAGGCGCTGAAGCTGGTGCCCAAGGCCGAAGCCCAGCAGACGATGAAGGACTTCAAGTCCGACCAGGAAGTGCGCTGGTGCCCCGGCTGCGGCGACTACGCCATCCTGGCCGCCGTCCAGGGCTTCATGCCCGAACTCGGCCTGGCCAAGGAGAACATCGTCTTCGTCTCCGGCATCGGCTGCTCCTCCCGCTTCCCGTACTACATGAACACCTACGGGATGCACTCCATCCACGGCCGCGCCCCCGCCATCGCCACCGGCCTGGCCACCAGCCGCCGCGACCTGTCGGTGTGGGTGGTCACCGGTGACGGCGACGCCCTGTCCATCGGCGGCAACCACCTCATCCACGCCCTGCGCCGCAACGTCAACCTCAAGATCCTGCTCTTCAACAACCGGATCTACGGACTGACCAAGGGCCAGTACTCCCCCACCTCCGAGACCGGGAAGATCACCAAGTCCACGCCCATGGGCTCCCTGGACGCGCCTTTCAACCCCGTCTCCCTCGCGCTCGGCGCCGAAGCGTCCTTCGTCGCCCGGACCGTCGACTCCGACCGCAAGCACCTCACCGAGGTCCTGCGGCAGGCCGCCGACCACCCCGGCACCGCCCTGGTGGAGATCTACCAGAACTGCAACATCTTCAACGACGGCGCCTTCGAACCCCTCAAGGACCGCGACCAGGCCAAGGAAGCGGTCATCCGCCTCGAACACGGCCAGCCGATCCGCTTCGGCGCGGACAACGACAAGGGCGTCGTCCGCGACCGGGCCACCGGCGATCTGAAGGTCGTCACCGTCACCCCGGAGAACGAGGGCGACATCCTCGTCCACGACGCGCACTCCGCCTCGCCCACCACCGCCTTCGCGCTCTCCCGCCTCGCCGACCCCGACACCCTGCACCAGACCCCCATCGGCGTCTTCCGCAGCGTCGACCGGCCCGTCTACGACACCCTCATGGCCGACCAGCTCGAAGCCGCCATCGAGCAGAAGGGCAAGGGCGACCTCGGCGCCCTCCTCGCCGGCAACGACACCTGGACGGTGGTCGGCTAGCCGCGCCGCTCACAAAGACACCGACGCCGGACGGGCCGATGATTCGGCCCGTCCGGCGTTTTGCGCGCCCCCGGCGGGGCGTCACACGGCCGGACGCCCGGGCAGGCGCTCTCATATGGATATGGCCGACCCCGACGTCACGTCCCCGCCCGCCGTCCGCGACCGGCTCGCCTACCGCGTGAAGTGCCGGCTGCTCGGGCCGCCGCTCGTCACCGAGCAGCTCGCCCGCGAGAAGCTCGGCAACCCCCTGGCGCTCGGCGTGCTGGCCTCCGACTGCATCTCCTCCACCGCGTACGGCAGCGAGGAGATGCTGCGCATCCTCGTGCCCGTCGCCGGGGCCGCCGCGTTCACCCTGCTCATGCCGGTGACCGGCGCGATCCTGCTCGTGCTGCTGCTCCTGACGCTGTCGTACCGCGACGTCGTGTCCGTGTACACGCGCGCGGGCGGCTCGTACGTCGTCGCCCGCGAGAACTTCGGGCCGCGCGTCGCCCAGATCGCCGCCGTCGCCCTGCTCGTCGACTACATCGTCACCGTCGCCGTGCAGACCGCGGCCGGCACGGACGCGCTGATCTCCCTGGCCCACCTCACCGGCGAGGGCTACACCGGCATCGACCACCTCAAGCTCCCCATCACCATCGGCGTCGTGGTGCTGCTGATGTACGGGAATCTGCGCGGGATCCGCGAGGCGGGGCGGGCGTTCGCGGCGCCCGCGTACCTCTTCATGCTCGCCGTCGCGCTGATGCTCGTCGTCGGCCTCGTACGGGCGGCGGGCGGCGGACTGCCGCACGCCGACCTGCACGCCACCGGCGTCGTGCCGCTGGGCCACGCGCACGACGGCTGGCTCTACGGCGTCCCGCTGTTCATGGTGGCGCGCGCCTTCGCCAACGGCGGCTCGTCGCTGACCGGCCTGGAGGCCATCTCCAACAGCGTCTCCGTCTTCCGCACCCCGCAGGGCGTCAACGCGCGGCGGACGCTGACCGCCATGAGCTGCGTCCTCGGCACCATGGTCCTGGGCGTCTCCGCCCTCGCCCACTTCACGCACGCCGTGCCGTACGCGGACGGCAACCCGACCGTCCTCGCCCAGGAGGCCGACCTCGTCTTCGGCACCGGCTGGGCGGGCACCGCCGGGCTCGTCTTCGTCCAGCTCGCCACCGCCCTCATCCTCTACACGGGTGCGAACACGCCCTTCACCGGCTTCCCCTTCCTCGCCAGCTTCGTCGCCGAGGACCGCTTCCTGCCCCGCAAGCTGATGCGGCGCGGGCACCGGCTCGCCTTCTCCAGCGGGATCGTCTCGCTCACCGTCGTCGCGCTCGCCCTGCTGCTCGTCACCGGCGCGAACGTCGACAAGCTCGTCGCCCTCTACGCGATCGGCGTCTTCACCGGCTTCACCATGGCCGCCGCCGGGATGACGGCGCACCACTGGCGGCGGCGCGAGAGCGCCTGGAAGGTCTGGGTCAACCTGGCGGCGGCCGTCGTGTCGGCCCTCGTCGTCGTCATCTTCGCCGTCACCAAGTTCACGGAGGGCGCGTGGCTGGTCGTCGTGGTCTTCCCGCTCGGCGTGTGGGCGCTCATCCGCATCAACCGCGAGTACCGCGAGGAGGCCGCGGCGCTGGAGGCGATGGCGCCGTTCACCGACGACGAGCCGCGGTGGCGGCGGCACCTCGTGTACGTCCTCGTCGACGTGCTCGACCTCGCCACGGTCAAGGCGCTGCGGTACGCGCACGAGCTGCGGCCGGACGAGGTGCGGGCCGTGCACTTCGCCATCGACGAGACGCGGGCGCGGCGGCTCGCGGCGCGGTGGGAGGCGCTGCCGGGCACGAACGTGCCGCTGGAGCTGGTCGAGTGCCCGGACCGGCGGCTGCGGCACGCGGTGGCCGGGCTCGCCTCGCGCGTCACGGCCGACGGGACGACGGCCCTGACGCTCCTCGTGCCGAGGCGCACGT
>NZ_JBPQTW010000313.1:0-5957 GCF_051386535.1 Streptomyces sp. URMC 127 | reverse complement strand
CGGGCCTCATGCCGGGCCTCATGCCGGGCCTCATGCCGGGCCTCATGCCGGGCCTCATGCCGGGCCTCATGCCGGGCCCCATGCCCCGGCAAGCACGGGCCGGATCGTTGCGCGAGGTCTGGTAGATGCCGGGAGGATCGGGTACATACGGTCCAGTAGTACCGGTCGGTAGCCGACCGGGACGGCCCCGACTGAAGCGGCGAGGTGCCTCATGACCGCACCATCCGTACGACCGGTCTCCGAGCGCGAAGCACGCCAGGTTGCCGAAGCGGCCCGGGAGCAGGACTGGAAGAAGCCCAGTTTCGCCAAGGAACTCTTCCTCGGCCGGCTCCGCCTCGATCTGATCCACCCGCACCCGACCCCCGCCATGGAGGACGTACGGCGCGGCGAGGAGTTCCTCGCCAAGCTCCGCGACTTCTGCGAGACCCGCATCGACCCCGCCCGCATCGAGCGGGAGGCGAGGATCCCGGACGAGACGGTGAACGGGCTCAAGGAGCTCGGCGCCCTCGGCATGAAGATCGACACCAAGTACGGGGGCCTGGGGCTCACCTCGGTCTACTACAACAAGGCCCTCGCCATAGTGGGCTCCGTCAGCCCTGCCGTCGGCGCGCTGCTGTCCGCCCACCAGTCCATCGGTGTCCCCCAGCCGCTCAAGCTCTTCGGCACGCAGCAGCAGAAGGAGGCCTTCCTGCCGCGATGCGCGCGTACTGACATCTCGGCGTTCTTGCTCACCGAGCCCGACGTCGGCTCCGACCCGGCCCGCCTCGCCACCTCCGCGGTCCCCGACGGCGACGACTACATCCTCGACGGCGTCAAGCTGTGGACGACCAACGGTGTCGTCGCCGACCTGCTGGTCGTCATGGCGCGGGTCCCCCGGAGCGAGGGCCACAAAGGCGGCATCACGGCCTTCGTGGTGGAGGCCACGGCCGAGGGCGTCACCGTCGAGCACCGCAACGCCTTCATGGGCCTGCGCGGCATCGAGAACGGCGTCACACGCTTCCACCAGGTGCGCGTCCCCGCTGCCAACCGCATCGGCCCCGAGGGCTCCGGGCTCAAGATCGCCCTGACGACCCTGAACACGGGCCGGCTGTCCATCCCCGCCATGTGCGTCGCCGGCGGCAAGTGGGCGCTGAAGATCGCCCGCGAGTGGTCCACGGCGCGTGAGCAGTGGGGCAAGCCCATCGCCAGGCACGAGGCGGTCGGTTCGAAGATCTCCTTCATCGCGGCGACGACCTTCGCCCTGGAAGCCGTTCTCGACCTCTCGGGCCAGATGGCCGACGAGGACCGCAACGACATCCGCATCGAAGCCGCCCTCGCCAAGCTGTACGCCAGCGAGATGGCCTGGCTGATGACCGACGAGCTCGTGCAGATCCGCGGGGGACGGGGCTACGAGAGCGCCGCCTCGCTCGCCGCGCGGGGCGAGCGCGCGGTGCCCGCCGAGCAGATGCTGCGGGACGCCCGCATCAACCGCATCTTCGAGGGATCCACGGAGATCATGCATCTGCTGATCGCCCGTGAGGCCGTGGATGCCCACCTGTCCGTCGCGGGCGACCTCATCGACCCCGAGAAGTCCCTGGGCGACAAGGCCCGCGCAGGCGCCCGTGCAGGGGGCTTCTACGCTCGCTGGCTGCCCAAGCTGGTTACCGGCCCCGGGCAGCTGCCGCGCACGTACCCCGAGTTCCACCCGGCGGGCCACCGCGACCTCGCCACCCACCTGCGCTACGTGGAGCGCTCGTCGCGCAAGCTCGCCCGCTCCACCTTCTACGCGATGTCACGCTGGCAGGGCCGCATGGAGACCAAGCAGGGCTTCCTGGGACGCATCGTAGACATCGGTGCGGAGCTCTTCGCGATGAGCGCGGCATGCGTCCGCGCGGAGCGGCTGCGCGCGGAGGGGGAGCACGGAGCAGAGGCGTACGAGCTCGCCGATGCGTTCTGCCGCCAGGCCCGGATCCGCACCGAGGAGCTCTTCGGGCGCCTGTGGACCAACACAGACGAACTCGACCGCAAGATCGTCTCCGGTGTGATGTCCGGGGCGTACGAGTGGCTCGAGGCCGGCATTCTCGACCCCAGCGGCGACGGCCCCTGGATCGCGGACGCCACCCCGGGCCCCGCCAAGACGGACAACGTGCACCGCCCCATCCGCTGAGCCCCGCCGCCCCAGGCGGGCGCTCTTCCGCCTCATGCGGAGGCCACCGGGCCGCCCCATGCGACGCGGGGGTCGGCCGGGCCTCATGCGGGACCAAGCCGGCCTCATGCGGCGCCGGCCGCGCGCCGCATGCGCCGCCGCCCGCCCGCCTCATGCGGTCCGGCCCCATGCGGCGGCTGCCCCGGCTCCATGCCGTGGCTGCCCCCGCCCCATGGGGCGGCTGCCCCCGCCTCACGCGGACGCTGCGCCCGCCTCATGCGGAAGGCGGCATCGCCCCGTGCGCACGGGGCCACCCGCCCCGTGCCGGCATGCCCGCCCCATGCGGATGTCACCCCACGGAGGGCGGACGGGGGCTCCCTGTCCGTCTTCCGTGCGGGAGAGGCAACAATGGAGCCCATGACGGACTCCCTCGCTGACCCGCACCTGCGCTACTCCGCCCCCACCGCCGCGGGCGGACCGCGCGAGATCGTGATCCTCGGCTCGACCGGCTCGATCGGTACCCAGGCCATCGACCTCGTGCTCCGCAACCCCGACCGGTTCCGGGTGACCGGCCTGTCGGCCGCCGGCGGCCGCGTGGAGCTCCTCGCCGAGCAGGCGCGCCAGCTGAGGGTGCGCACCGTCGCTGTCGCTCGTACCGACACCGTTCCGGCGCTGCGCGAGGCGCTGGCGGCGCAGTACGGGGCGGAGCCGCAGCCGGAGATCCTCGCGGGCCCCGAGGCGGCCGCCGAGCTGGCCCGCAGCGAGTGCCACACCGTCCTTAACGGCATCACCGGTTCGATCGGCCTGGCGCCGACCCTGGCGGCCCTGGAGGCCGGCCGGACGCTCGCGCTGGCCAACAAGGAGTCGCTCATCGTCGGCGGCCCCCTGGTCAAGGCCCTCGCCAAGCCCGGGCAGATCATCCCCGTGGACTCCGAGCACGCCGCGCTCTTCCAGGCTCTGCTGGGCGGCACGCGGGCCGAGGTCCGCAAGCTGGTCGTCACGGCCTCAGGCGGGCCTTTCCGGGGCCGTACGAAGGCCGAGCTGGCCTCCGTGACCCCTCAGGACGCGCTCGCCCACCCCACCTGGTCCATGGGCCCCGTGATCACGATCAACTCCGCCACTCTGGTCAACAAGGGCCTTGAGGTCATCGAGGCGCACCTGCTGTACGACATCCCCTTCGAGCGCATCGAGGTCGTCGTCCACCCGCAGTCCTACGTCCACTCGATGGTGGAGTTCGTCGACGGCTCCACGCTGGCCCAGGCCACCCCGCCCGACATGCGCGGCCCCATCGCCATCGGCCTCGGCTGGCCGGAGCGCATCCCGGACGCGGCTCCCGCCTTCGACTGGTCCACCGCCTCCACCTGGGAGTTCTTCCCGCTGGACGACGAGGCCTTCCCGTCCGTCGCACTGGCCCGGCACGTCGGCGGGCTGGGCGGCACGGCGCCCGCCGTCTTCAACGCCGCCAACGAGGAGTGCGTCGACGCCTTCCTCGCCGGCGGGCTGCCGTTCAACGGGATTGTCGATACGGTCGCGGAGGTGGTGGCGGAACACGGCACGCCCACCACGGGAACCCGTCTCACCGTCGCGGACGTCTTGCAAGCGGAGGCCTGGGCACGCGCCCGGGCCCGCGAACTGGCAGCGCGGACGGCCCCGGCGGCCCGTACCGCGAAGGCGACCTCGGAGGCCCGCGCATGACGACACTGATGACGGTCCTCGGGATAGTCGTCTTCGTGGTGGGCCTGCTCATCTCGATCGCCTGGCACGAGCTCGGCCACCTGTCGACCGCGAAGCTCTTCGGCATCCGCGTGCCGCAGTACATGGTCGGCTTCGGGCCGACGATCTTCTCGCGGAAGAAGGGCGAGACCGAGTACGGCATCAAGGCCATCCCCCTCGGCGGCTACATCCGCATGATCGGGATGTTCCCGCCCGGGGCGGACGGGCGGATCGCCGCCCGCTCCACCTCGCCGTGGCGCGGCATGATCGAGGACGCCCGTTCGGCCGCCTTCGAGGAGCTCCAGCCCGGCGACGAGACGCGGCTGTTCTACACGCGCAAGCCGTGGAAGCGCGTCATCGTGATGTTCGCCGGCCCGTTCATGAACCTGGTCCTGGCCGTCGCCGTCTTCCTCGGCGTGATGATGTCCTTCGGGATCAGCACGCAGACGACGACCGTCTCGACCGTCTCCGAGTGCGTCGTGGCCGCCAGCGCCCCCACCGACAAGTGCGGCAAGGGCAACCCCGACTCCCCGGCCAAGGCCGCGGGCCTCAAGCCGCGCGACAAGATCGTGGCCTTCAACGGGCACCGTACGGACGACTGGGCCACGCTCCAGAAGGAGATCCGCAGGACCACCGGCCCCGCCACCGTCACCGTGGAGCGCGACGGCGTCCGCAAGACCCTGAACGCGAACCTCATCTCCAACCAGGTCCAGAAGTACGACAGCAAGGGCGCGCCCATCAAGGGCCAGTACGTGACGGCCGGGTTCCTCGGCTTCGCGCCCGCCACGGGCGTGGTGCCGCAGACCTTCGGCCAGTCCGTCGACCGTATGGGCGACATGGTGCAGTCCGGCGTCGAGTCGCTGATCGACCTGCCCGGCAAGATCCCCGACCTGTGGAACGCCGCGTTCGACGGCGGTGAGCGCAAGGCCGACTCCCCGATGGGCGTCGTGGGGGCGGCACGCGTGGGCGGCGAGGTGTTCAACCTCGACATCCCGCCGTCGCAGCAGATCGCCACCATGCTGTTCCTGGTCGCGGGCTTCAACCTCTCGCTGTTCCTGTTCAACATGCTGCCCCTGCTGCCGCTGGACGGCGGGCACATCGCCGGAGCACTGTGGGAGTCCGTGCGGCGGGCCTTCGCGAAGGTGTTCCGCCGCCCCGACCCGGGGCCGTTCGACGTCGCGAAGCTGATGCCGGTCGCCTACGTGGTGGCGGGAATCTTCATCTGCTTCACTCTTCTCGTCCTCATCGCCGACGTGGTGAACCCGGTACGGCTCACCTAGCGCGAAGTGAGGACAAACGCCCGTTTGTGGCGACCGGCCGCAGTTTGTGGCCGGTCGCCCACGTTTGAGGGGCCTCCGCGGCGGGATGTGCTTCGAACGGACCGGGTGCCGTAATCTCGAAGCGGAGCCCGCCGATCTCGGGACCTTGATTCACACCTTGGGGTTGCTCGCCACATGACTGCGATTTCGCTTGGAATGCCCTCCGTTCCGATCAAGCTCGCCGACCGCAGGGTCAGCCGCAAGATCCAGGTCGGCTCCGTGGCCGTCGGAGGCGACGCACCCGTTTCGGTGCAGTCGATGACCACCACCAGGACGTCGGACATCGGCGCCACGCTCCAGCAGATCGCCGAGCTCACGGCCTCCGGCTGCCAGATCGTGCGCGTGGCCTGCCCCACGCAGGACGACGCGGACGCGCTGCCCGTCATCGCGAAGAAGTCGCAGATCCCGGTGATCGCGGACATCCACTTCCAGCCGAAGTACGTGTTCGCCGCCATCGACGCCGGCTGCGCGGCGGTCCGGGTGAACCCGGGCAACATCAAGCAGTTCGACGACAAGGTCAAGGAGATCGCGAAGGCGGCCTCGGACGCGGGCACCCCGATCCGGATCGGCGTGAACGCCGGCTCCCTCGACCGGCGGCTGCTGCAGAAGTACGGCAAGGCCACGCCTGAGGCGCTGGTGGAGTCGGCGCTGTGGGAGGCCTCGCTCTTCGAGGAGCACGGTTTCCGGGACATCAAGATCTCGGTCAAGCACAACGACCCGGTTGTGATGGTCAACGCCTACCGGCAGCTGGCCGCGCAGTGCGACTATCCGCTGCACCTGGGTGTGACCGAGGCCGGTCC
>NZ_JBPQTW010000312.1:0-5961 GCF_051386535.1 Streptomyces sp. URMC 127 | reverse complement strand
CGCGCCCTGGACGACGCTGCGGTCCGCCGAGGGGGTGGCGCGGAGCGGGGCGTGGCCGCGCATGCGGGTGATGCGGTCGGCGAGGCGGTCCGCGGCGTCGTCCAGGGCGCGGGAGGGCGTGACGGCGCGGAGTTCGTCGGTAACGGTCAGCAGCGCGGTGAGGTGCCACGCGAGCCGGATGTCCAGCTCCTCCTCGCGGGAGCGGTGCAGGCCGCGCATGCTGCAGCGCTGTGCGGCCATGGTGTGGACCGATTGCGTCCGGATCGGTTCGTACATGGATGGCCTCCTGGGAATGCCTCAGAAGGCCATCCTAACTTAGACGGCGTCTAAAGTTGTCCTCTCTACAGATAACCGGCCCGCCGACCGGTCGCGACCCGGCCTGCTACGGCTGGCCGTAGCCGTCCAGGAAGTTGCCGATGCGCGTCACCGCGTCCGCGAGGTCCTTGGCGCTCGGCAGGGTGACCAGGCGGAAGTGGTCCGGCTCCGGCCAGTTGAAGCCCGTGCCGTGGACCACCATGATCTTCTCGGCCCGGAGGAGGTCGAGGACCATCTGACGGTCGTCCTTGATCTTGTAGACCTTCGGGTCCAGGCGCGGGAACGCGTACAGGGCACCCTTGGGCTTCACGCACGTCACGCCCGGGATCTGCGTCAGCAGCTCGTGCGCGACGTCGCGCTGCTCCAGCAGCCGGCCGCCCGGCAGCACCAGGTCGTTGATCGACTGCCGGCCGCCGAGGGCCGTGGCCACCGCATACTGCGCCGGCATGTTGGCGCACAGGCGCATGTTGGCGAGGATCGTCAGGCCCTCGATGTAGCTGTCGGCGTGGGCCTTGGGGCCGCAGACCGCCATCCAGCCGCTGCGGTAGCCGGCCACCCGGTAGGCCTTGGAGAGGCCGTTGAAGGTGAGCGTCAGCAGGTCGGGGGCGATGGCGGCGGTCGGGGTGTGCGTGACGCCGTCGTAGAGGATCTTGTCGTAGATCTCGTCGGAGCAGACGATCAGGTTGTGGCGGCGGGCGATCTCCGTCAGGCCGCGCAGCATCTCGTCGTCGTAGACCGCACCCGTGGGGTTGTTCGGGTTGATGATGACGATGGCCTTGGTGCGGTCGGTGACCTTGCGCTCGATGTCGGCGAGGTCCGGCATCCAGTCCGACTGCTCGTCGCAGCGGTAGTGCACGGCCGTGCCGCCCGCGAGCGAGACGGACGCCGTCCACAGCGGGTAGTCCGGCGCCGGGACGAGGACCTCGTCGCCGTCGTCGAGCAGCGCCTGCATCGACATCTGGATCAGCTCGGAGACGCCGTTGCCGAGGTAGACGTCCTCGACGGAGAGCTCGATGCCCTTCGTCTCGTAGTGCTGCACCACCGCGCGCCGGGCGGAGAGCAGGCCCTTGGCGTCGCCGTAGCCGTGCGCGTCGCCGACGTTGCGCAGCATGTCCTCGAGGATCTCCGGCGGGCACTCGAACCCGAAGATCGCCGGGTTGCCGGTGTTGAGCTTGAGGATGCGGTGACCTGCCGCCTCCAGCCGCATGGCCTCCTCGAGCACCGGGCCACGGATTTCGTAGCAGACGTTGGCGAGCTTCGTTGACTGGATCACCTGCATGACGGCCACCATACGGGGGCGGGGGACGGGGCGCGCGCCGTTTGCGGAGGCGTCCGCACCGCCCCGAAGCCGCTGATCACGGCCGTGCGGTGCGCCGCACGGTGCGGCCGGCGAGGACGTCCGTCCGGCGCCCGTCTTCCATCACAAAGCGTCCGGCAATCAGGACATAAGGAATGCCGGTCGGAAGCGTCCGCGGGGCTTCGAAAGTAGCGCCCGCGGCCACCGTCTCCGGATCGAAGAGAACGAGATCGGCGCGGTACCCGACCCGTACGAGCCCCCGGTCCGGCAGCCGCAGACGCGCCGCGGGACGGGACGTGAGATGCGCCACGCACTCCTCCAGCGAGAGCACGCCGAGCTCGCGCACGTACCGGCCGAGGTAGTGCGGGAACGTTCCGTAAGCGCGCGGATGCGGCTTCCCGCCGTGCAGGATGCCGTCGCTGCCGCCCGTGTGCACCCGGTGCCGCATGATCGTGCGGACGTTCTCCTCGTGGCCCACGTGCTGCAGGATCGTCGTCCCCAGCCGGTCGGCGATCAGCAGGCGGCGCGCGGTCGTCCACGGCTCCTCGCCGCGCTCGCGGGCGGTGCGGGCGATCGTGCTGCCCACGTGCGCCGGGGCGAGGGCCGGGTCCGCTACGCCCGAGACCTCGATCGCCTCCCAGTCGATCGGCACGCCGTGGCAGCCGTCCGCCCCCTCGGTCTCCATCGCGTACCGGATGCGCGCGGCCGTCCCGTCGTCGCGCAGCCGCGCCAGGACCGCCGCCGGGCCGCCCTCGCTCGCCCAGCTCGGCAGCATCGCGGCGAGCGTCGTGCAGCCGGGGGTGTACGGGTACGTGTCGAGCGAGACGTCCGCGCCCGCCGCGAGCGCGGCGTCGAGCAGGGCCAGCAACTCGGGGGCGCGGCCCTCGTTCACGCCGAAGTTCATGGTCGCGTGGGCGAGGTGCAGGGCGCAGCCGGCGCGGCGGGTCAGAGCGATCATCTCCTCGTACGCGGCGAGGGCGCCCTTCCCGTACGAGCGGTGGTGCGGGCAGTAGTAGCCGCCGTGCGCCGCGACGACGCGGCACAGCTCGGTCAGCTCGGCGTCCGTCGCGTACATGCCCGGCGTGTACGTGAGCCCGGAGGAGAGGCCGACCGCGCCCTGCGCCAGCCCCTCCGCGACGAGCCGCTTCATGCGCTCGGTCTCGGCCGGTGCCGCCGGGCGGTCCTCCCAGCCGACGGCGAGCGCGCGGACGGTCCCCTGCGGGACGAGGTAGGCGGCGTTGACGGCGATGCCCTCGCCGCCGAAGCCGTGGTCGAGGCGGTCGAGATACTCGCCGACGGTGCGCCACGTGAACTCGACGGACCCGTCCTCCGGGCCGCCGCCGTTCCAGCCCGCGATCTGGGCGCGGACACCGGCGAGGGTGCGGTCGTCGACCGGCGCGTAGGACAGGCCGTCCTGGCCGATGACCTCCAGGGTGACGCCCTGGGCGGCCTTCGCGGTGTGGGCGGGGTCGCGGAGGAGCGCGAGGTCGCTGTGCGCGTGCATGTCGATGAAGCCGGGGGAGAGGGCGAGGCCCTGCGCCTCCACGGTGCGGCGCGCGGTGGGCCGGGGTTCGCCCTCGCGCGCGATGGCGGCGATGCGGCCTCCGGCCAGGGCGACGTCGGCCCGGTAGGAGGGGCCGCCGGTTCCGTCGATGACGCGTACGTCGCGGAAGACGGTGTCCACTGGTGCGCTCCCTTCGTGACGGGGGGTGTGGCAGCGCCCGGTACTTGCGGGTAGTCCGGCATCGCCGGGCACCTTCGGTGGGGGTTGCGCGCCGCGGCGGCGGGAACCTCCGCCCGGCGGTGGAAGGGTCGGCCCGCCGCCTCCGAGGTCTCCGAGGTCTCAGAAGAACGTGCGGATGTAATCCGTGACCGTGCCGTCCTCCGTGGCCAGCGGAATCAGCTGCCACTTGTCGAACACCGTGCACGGGTGCGACAAACCCAGCCCCACCCAGTCGCCGACCTCCAGCTCCGCCCCCTCCTGCAGTTCCACGAACGCGTGCTGGTCGGCGAGACCGATCACCGTCATGCCGGCGGCAACGTCCCGTACGGAGCCGTCCCGCGCCGACCGCACCGCCCGCACCACGGGCAGCCCCAGGTCGTACGGCACGTCCCGCTTGCCGGCGTTGAGGTAGGCGCGGCCCGGTTCCGGGCGGGAGACGACCTGGGCCCAGAGGCGGAAGGCCGGGCGGAGCCCGCCCTCCTCGGGGTGCCGGTTGAAGGGCGTCTTCTTCTCGTACGTCCCGTCGTCGTGGGTGATGTACGCGCCCGACCGCAGCAGCTTCAGCACCGGAACGGACAGCTCCGGCAGCTCCGCGAAGACCTCGGCGACCGCGTCGAACCACGCGCTGCCGCCCGCGCTGACGACGATCTCCGCCACGTCCCGGAACCGGCCCGCCTTGTCGAAATCGGCGGCCAGCGCGGTCAGCCGGCGCAGCCACGCGCGGACGAGGTCGCCGTCGGCGCCCGGGATCTCCGCCTCGTAGCCGCCGACGCCCGCAAGCCGCAGCGTGCCGGTGCCCGCCACGGCGTCGGCCACGGCCGTGCAGTCGGCCTCGGTGCGGCAGCCCGTGCGGCCGCCCGCGGCGCCCAGCTCGACGACGACGTCGAGGGGGCGGCGGGCCCCGGCCGCGCGGAGGGCGGCGTCCATCAGTTCGACGCCGCGGACGGAGTCGACGTAGGTGAACAGGCGGAAGTCCGGGTCGGCGTCCAGCTCGGCGGCGAGCCAGCGCAGGGCCGCCGCGTCCACGACCTCGTTGGCGAGGAAGACGCGGCGGATCCCGTGGGCGCGGTAGACACGGACCTGGGAGACGGTCGCCGCGGTGATGCCCCACGCGCCGTGCGCGATCTGACGCTCCAGCAGCTGCGGCGCCATGGTGGTCTTGCCGTGCGGCGCGAAGGCCAGGCCGTGACCTGCGGACCAGCGCTCCATGAGGGCGAGGTTGTGGTCGAGAGCCTCCGCCGACAGGGCGAGCACGGGCGTGGTGAAGCCGCCCGTGAACAGCGAGCGGCGCTCGGCGGCCAGGGCGCCGACGGTCAGGCCCTCGGCGTCCGGGGGCAGGCCCTTGAAGCGGTGGTCGACGCGGGTGTCCGCGAGCTGGGCGACGGCGTCGGCGCTCGCGTCGGCGCTCGCGTCGGTCGTCGCATCGTTGGTCGCGTCGGTGGTCGCGTCGGCGGTGGCCATGGAGCCTCCCGGGGGGTCTGGTGGGGTGGCGCGGTGCTGAAGTGATGCGGCACTGTAGGGCGTTGCACTCTGTGCAATGCTCATTGCGCAGTGCGCTGGCTGCTGTCTAACATCCCGCCCAGTAGCGGGTCAACGGTCGTCTCACGCCCCGGGAGTGACCGTGACAGGACGCGTACAAACCCCGACCCGAACCCCCGACCGAGGAGTGAGGGCCCGACCGTGACCGCAGCCGTGCCGCCGCCCCCGCGCACCGACGTCGTGTGCCTCGGCGAGTCGATGGTCGCCTTCCGGCCGGTGACGGAAGGCGACCCGCTCGCCGGCGCGGCGGCCTTCGCCCGGGGCATCGGCGGCGCCGAGTCCAACGTCGCCTGCGCCCTGGCCGCCGCCGGACACCGGGCGGCGTGGGTGAGCCGGGTCGGCACGGACGCCTTCGGCGACCACCTCGTCGCCGCGATCGCCGCGTACGGAGTGGACGTCTCCGCCGTCCAGCGCGACCCGGCCCGGCCGACGGGCCTGTACTTCCGTACGGCGGGGGAGCGGTCCGTGGGCCTCCCCGCCGCGCCCGGCGACGGCGGCCCGCCCCTCTCCGAGGTCCTCTACTACCGCGCCGGATCGGCCGCCTCCGCCATGTCGCCGGCGGTGGTGCGCCGCGCCACCGCCTGGTCCGGCCGCGTGCTGCACCTCACCGGCATCACCGCCGCGCTCTCGCCCGGCTGCCTCGCCCTCGTCCGCGCCCTTACCGAGCGCCGCCCCGGCCGCCCCCTCGTCTCCTTCGACGTCAACTACCGCGTGGCGCTGTGGCGCGACGCCCCGGCCTCCGAAGCCTCCGGCGGACCCGCCGTCCTGGCCTCCCTCGCCCGCCGGAGCGATCTCGTCCTCGTCGGCGAGGACGAGGCCGAGGCGGCCTGGGGCCTCCGCGGCGCCGCCGCGATCCGCTCCGCCCTGCCCGAACCGCGGATGCTCGTCGTGAAGCACGGCGCGGCGGGGGCGACGGCGTATGTACGTACGTCTGCATCTACGTCCACGTCTGCATCTACGTCCACGTCTGCACGCTCGTCTGTACGTACGTCCGTGTACGGCGCCGGAGGCGCAACCGGTGACGACACCGTCGTCTTCGTCCCCGCTCCCGCCGTCGACGTCGTCGCCCCCGTCGGTGCCGGGGACG
>NZ_JBPQTW010000311.1:0-6151 GCF_051386535.1 Streptomyces sp. URMC 127 | reverse complement strand
GCCCCGGCGGTCCCCCAGCCCCAGGCGCCCGCCTCTCCCACGCCTCCGCCGCCCCCGCCGGCCCAGGCGTACCGCGAGCCCGAGCCGCCGCCCGTCGCCCCCGAGGACGACATGCCCGCCGAGGACGACCCCGACCTCGACGAGACCGCCCTGACCGGCCACGACCTCATCGTCCGCGAGCTCGGCGCGACGGTCATCGAAGAGATCGCGAACGAGTAGCAGCGGCGAGTACCAGCGAGAACGAGTAGCAGCGGCGAGCAGCAGCGACGAGTAGGAACGAGGACCAGCGGCACGTAGGGCAGGCAGCTCCGGCGGCCAGGCCCCCGGCCTGCCCTACCGCCGCTTACGCGCGCCCTAGCAGCCACGCCCACCAGCCACGCCCTCGCAGCCACACCCCGGAAAACCCTGCGTGCGCCGCACGCGCCCCCGGCGCCCCTGTTCTTCTTCGCCCGGCATGGGGCGCCGGAGGCGGCAACCACGTAGGCTCGGGCTACCGAGACAAACGTCGTCGACAGCCAGGAGCGAACCCGTGATTCCCGGTGGTGGCCAGCCCAACATGCAGCAGCTCCTCCAGCAGGCGCAGAAGATGCAGCAGGATCTCGCAGCGGCGCAGGAGGAGCTCGCCCGTACGCCCGTGGAGGGCACGTCGGGCGGCGGCCTGGTGAAGGCGACGGTCACCGGTGCCGGCGAGCTGCAGGCCCTGGTGATCGACCCCAAGGCCGTCGACCCCGAGGACACCGAGACCCTCGCCGACCTCATCCTCGCCGCCGTCCGTGACGCCAACGGCGCCGCCCAGCAGCTGCAGCAGCAGAAGCTCGGCCCGCTCGCCCAGGGCCTGGGCGGCGGCAGCGGCATCCCCGGCCTGCCGTTCTGACGGCGGCCGCGGCCCGCCCCTGTTGAACAAGGCCGAGAACAAGACCAAGAACAAGACCGAGAACAAGGCCGAGAAGGAGCATTCGATCCGTGTATGAAGGCGTGGTCCAGGACCTCATCGACGAACTGGGCAGGCTGCCCGGCGTCGGTCCCAAGAGCGCGCAGCGGATCGCCTTTCACATCCTTCAGGCCGAGCCCGCCGACGTCCGCCGGCTCGCCCACGCCCTGACCGAGGTCAAGGCCAAGGTCCGCTTCTGTGCGGTCTGCGGCAACGTCGCCCAGGAGGAGCGCTGCCGGGTCTGCCAGGACCCGCGCCGCGATCCCGCGGTGATCTGCGTCGTGGAGGAATCCAAGGACGTCGTGGCCATCGAGCGGACGCGAGAGTTCCGCGGCCGTTACCACGTGCTCGGCGGGGCCATCAGCCCCATCGAGGGCATCGGCCCCGACGACCTGCGCATCCGCGAGCTGCTCGCCCGGCTCGCGGACGGCACCGTCACCGAGCTGATTCTGGCCACCGACCCCAATCTGGAAGGTGAGGCCACCGCCACGTACCTCGCCCGCATGGTGAAGCCCATGGGGCTCAAGGTCACGCGGCTGGCCAGCGGCCTCCCCGTGGGGGGAGACCTTGAATACGCCGACGAGGTCACGCTCGGGCGTGCCTTCGAAGGGAGACGACTTCTCGATGTCTGACGCAACGCTGCACGACGCCAAGCGCGACCCCGACGACTTCGCGGTCTCGGTCGCGGACTCCATCGAGAGCTTCATCGTCGCCGTCGCCGAGGTGTCGCGCGGCGACGAGCCCGACAGCGCCGTGCCCTTCCTGCTGCTGGAGATCTCCCAGCTGCTCCTGACCGGCGGCAGGCTCGGCGCGCACGAGGACTTCCTCCCCGACGAGCGCTACGAGCCCGACGTCGGCCCCGAGCCGGACGTCGACGAGCTGCGCGAGCGCTTCGCCAGGCTCCTCGACCCCGTGGACGTCTACTCCGAGGTCTTCGACCCGTACGTGCCGCGCACGGCCCCCGTCGCCTGCCGGATCTCCGACGACCTGGCCGACATCATCACCGACCTGCGGCACGGCATGGCCCACTACCGCGACGGGCGGGTCAGCGAGGCCCTGTGGTGGTGGCAGTTCTCGTACCTGTCCAACTGGGGGCCGACGGCGTCGGCCGCCCTCCGCGCGCTCCAGTCCCTGGTCGCCCACGTCCGCCTCGACCAGCCCCTGGACGAGCTCGGCGGTCTGGACACCGACTCCGTAGCGGCCGAGGAGCGGCTCGCCGAGGAGGCGGGGCGCGTGATGGAGGCGGAGATCGCGGGGCCGCTGGGGCTGCGCGGGGTCTGAAACCGGGCCCGGTCCCACCGGCTTCGGCCATCGTTGAGCATTCGACGTCCCCGCCCTCCCCGCTCCTCGTAACCTGCGAGCGGACCCGGCTCGGTCGGTCCCGAGCCGGTCGCTCACCGACGAGGGGAAGAGACAGCGACATGGACGTCACGCCCGGCCACCCTGCCCCCGCGGATCACCCCGCCTCCGCGGATCACCCCGCACTCTCCGCCCAGTTGGGCGAAGTCGCCTTCGGTCACTTCTACGCCTCCGCCCTGCGCGCCGTCGTCGTCCACCGCGTCGCCGACCACCTCGCCGGCGGCCCGCTGCAGCCCGACGAGCTCGCCCGGCGGGCCGGCAACCTGCACGGGCCTACGCTGCGCCGCGTGCTGCGCCTGCTCGCCACGCGCGGCGTCTTCCGGGAGGACGAACAGGGCGCCTTCGAGCTCACCCCGGTCGCGGCGCTGCTCCGTACGGACGTGCCCGACTCGGCGCACGCCGGCATGGTCTGGCTCACCGACGCGGTCTTCCGCCGCTCGGCGGAAGGCCTGGAGGACGCCCTTCGCACGGGCGCCGTACCGTTCCACACGGTCTACGGCATGCCGTTCTTCGACTACCTGCAGGCGAACGCCGACGCCCAGCGGCTGTTCGACACGGGCATGGCGAACATGTCCGGACCGGAGGACGAACTCATCGCCGAGGCGTACGAGTTCCCCGCCACCGGCACGGTCGTGGACGTCGGTGGCGGCCGCGGCGGGCTGGTCCGGGCCGTGCTCAGCCGCAACCCGGGGCTGACCGGCGTGCTGTTCGACCAGGAACAGACGGTGGCCGCGCACCTCCTGGACGCAGGGGAGAGCGCCAAGGAGATCGCGGGCCGCTGGCGTACGGACGCCGGCAGCTTCTTCGACGCCGTGACGCCGGGCGGTGACCTCTACCTCCTGAAGCACATCCTCCACGACTGGAACGACGAGGAATGCGTGCGCATCCTGCGCGCGATCCGCGCCGCGATACCGCCCGGCGGCAAGCTGCTGGCGGTGGACGCCGTCCTCCCGGCGGGCAACGAGCCGCACTTCGCCAAGGAACTGGACGTCATCATGCTGGCGCTCGTGACGGGGCGGGAGCGTACGGAGCAGGAGTTCCGCGCGCTGCTCGGCGAGGCGGGCTTCAGGCTGGACCGGATCATCCCCACCCCCGGATTCGCGTCGATCATCGAAGCGGTGCCGGTGTAAGGGGGTTGGCCTGAGGCGCGGGCCGGCCTGAGGCGTGCCGGGTGTGCAGGACTGACCCGGGAGCGTGAAGGGCCGGCCCGAGTCGCTGGCGGGCCGGCCGCATGGGCAGGCTCTGCGCAGCCCCTACCCGTACAGCGCCTACCCGTACAGCCCCTTGCCGTACAGCGCCTAGCCGTACAGCCCCTAGCCGTACAGCGCCTGGCCCACTGCGGAGCCCTCGCCGGCGACATGGGCGCGGATCGACGCCAGGTAGTCGTCGCGGCTGACGAGCCCGTCCCCGTCGGCGTCCAGCACCTCGAAGGCGGCGTGCGCGTGGTCGGGCGGATTGCCGAGCGCCTCGCGCAGGGCGGTGAACTCCGGTCGGGTGAGGGCGCCGTCCCCGTCGCTGTCGGCGAGGTCGAAGAGCCCGCCCAGGACGGGCCGGCAGACGGTGTCGAACGCCTCGGCGCCGGCCCAGGCGTCGTACTCCTCGAAGGTCACCTTCCCGTCACCGTTCGCATCCATCGCCGCCCAGGCCTGCCGGCCGCCGGCGCGTGCGGCGACGACCAGGGGATCGTCCTCCGCCCGCCCCGTCGCGCGGACGACGTTCGTGGTCCGTGCGAGGTACTCGTCCTGCGAAATGATTCCGTCTCCGTCCGCATCCAGCATGACGAAGACGCGTGCCTTGGCCGATGTGTAGTCCACCGGGGCTGCCTACCCGGCGAGCCGGCGGTCCGCACGGGGACGGCGCCGCGGATACCCGGCGCAAGAGGCAAGCGGCTCGCGCACGCGAGGGCCCCGCGCGGGCGGCGCGCTGCCGAGAGCCGGGCTGTGGCATGGGCGCTGCGGGGTGACTGCGGTGACCGTGGGTAGTCAGGGGCAGGCAGACAGCGGATGGCTAGTCCCTGGAGGGTGCATGGTCGGCGTGGAGTTCCGATTGCGCGTGCAAAGGCGAATGCAGACGCGGACGCGGACACGTAGGCATGGGCGTGGGCGTAGTGCGGCAGTGGCACTCGCCTTTCTCGCCCTGTTGGGCACGTCCTTGGCGTGGGCGCCTGCCGGCCAGGCCCACGGCACGGGCGACAGAAGCACAGGCATCCTGTGCCAAGGCCCCAGCCGGAGCGTTTACGACCCGCCCCTGACGCTCCAGCCGAAGGAAACCCGCATCCACACGGACGCCGACTACCAGTGCACCGTCGGCCCCGGGCGGACCGTACGGGCCACCGGCACCCTCGACGGGGTGTCGCCGGACGCGGCCTGCGCGACGGTGGCCTCGACCCGGGTCATGGAGACCGTCGAGTACCAGGACCCCAAGGGCCACGCCGGATCCGCATCCGGTTCCGCATCCGGATCCGCATCCCGGTCAGTGATCCAGTACGACCGGGGCACCACGGTCCGCGCCGCCGGCGTCCTCACCGTCAGGCTGACGGGCCACGTCACCGAGGGCCGCGGCAAGGGGCAGGAAGCCGAGCGCACCGTGCTTCTCGCGGCGGCACGGGGACTGCCGACCGAGTGCCTCTCCTCCGGCACCGACGGAAGCGACGGCCGAGCCCAGCTGGAGATCAAGCCATGACCCGGAGCATCCCCACCGAACCCATCGGCAGCATCCCCCGCACCACCGAGCTGCTGGCGGCCATGGAGGCCCGAGAAGCCGGCCGGATCTCCGAGGCCGACCTCGTCGCCGCCCAGGACGAGGCGGTACGCGACACCGTCCGCCGCCTCGAAGAGCTCGGCTCCCCGGTCGTGACCGACGGCGAACAGGCCAAGCCGAGCTTCGCCACCTACCCCGTCGCCGGTGCGGCGGGCCTGGCCCCCGACGGCGTGGTCATCCCCTTCGCCGACGGCCATACGCGCCGCCTCCCGCGCCTGATGGCGGGCCCCTTCCGGTACGCCGTCCACGCCGAGCAGTACCTGCGGGGTGCCCGCCGCCACGCGGCCGTACCGGTCAAGCAGGCCGTCATCGCCCCCTCGGCCCTGAGCCTGCTCTACCCGTCCGACGGCATCGACGGCTATCCCCGCGAGGCCTTCCTGGAGGACCTGACGGCGGGCGCCGAAGCGGACATCCGCGGCTGTCTCGCGGCGGGCGCCCACGTCGTCCAGCTCGACTTCACGGAGGCCCGGCTGTCCCTCAAGCTGGACCCGGGCGGGGGACTCCTGGACGATTTCGTCGCCCTGAACAACAGCGTGCTGGAACGCTTCAGCGGGCCCGAGCGCGCCCGCATCGGCATCCACACCTGCCCGGGCGGCGACCTGGACTCCACCCACAGCCTGGACGTGGACTACGCGGCTCTCCTCCCGAAGCTCCTCCGGCTCAAGGCGGGCAACTTCTACGTCCAGCTGGCGAGCGAACCGGACCCGGACAAGGTCCTCGCGGTCCTCTCCGAACACCTGCCGGACGGCGCGCGGGCGTTCGTGGGCGTCACGGACCCCATCGACCCGCGGGTCGAGACCCCGGAAGAGGTCCGCGACCGCGTCCTGGCCGCTGCCCGCCACATCCCTCCCGGCAGCCTGGGCACGTGCGACGACTGCGGCTTCTCGCCCTTCGCGGACGACACGTCCACGTCACGCGAGACCGCCTTCGCCAAGATCCGGGCCCGCATCGAAGGCACGGCCCTGGCAGAACACGCCCTCGGCCTCGTCTGACCCCCGGCACAAGCACAAGCACAGGCGCAGGCACAGGCTCCGGCACCGGCGCCCGCCGTCAGGTCCTCCAGGAAGGCCTCGCGGGGATAGCCGTCGATGCCGTCGGACG
>NZ_JBPQTW010000310.1:0-6156 GCF_051386535.1 Streptomyces sp. URMC 127 | reverse complement strand
CGCCTCACCTCCGCTACTTCCCCCGCCCCCGGCCGGAAGGCCGAAAGGCCGAAAGGGAGCCGCTCCCTGAAAAACCCCC
This sequence comes from Streptomyces sp. URMC 127, assembly GCF_051386535.1. NCBI lineage: Bacteria > Bacillati > Actinomycetota > Actinomycetes > Kitasatosporales > Streptomycetaceae > Streptomyces > Streptomyces sp. URMC 127. The sequence goes on along the minus strand of NZ_JBPQTW010000310.1, from coordinate 6,077 downwards.
GCACCACGTTGCTTGCCTTGTTCCCAAGAGCAGTCACTTAAGCGTTTTTGGAGAGACCCATGACCGACGCTCTGCTCGACGTCCAGCACAAGCCCGCACTCCAGCAGCCCGAGTGGGGCGACGCCCCGCAGGTGCGCCGGGTCCGCGAGGAGCTGTCCCGCCGCCCGGCGCTCGTCCGCGCCGACGACGTGCGGACGCTGCGCCACCACCTCGCGGAGGTGGCGCGCGGCACGGCCCAGGTGGTTCAGGCGGGCGACTGCGCGGAGGACCCCGCGGAGTGCACCTCGGGCTACGTGGCCCGCAAGGCCGGCCTGCTGGACGTGCTGGCCGGCGTGATGAAGATGGTCGCGCACAAGCCCGTGGTCCGGGCCGGCCGCATGGCGGGCCAGTTCGCGAAGCCCCGTTCCAGCGCCACCGAGCGCGTGGCGGGCGGCGCCGAACTGCCCGTCTACCGCGGGCACATGGTCAACAACCCGGAGCCGCACCCGGAGCGCCGCCGCCCGGACCCGCAGCGCATGCTGTCGGGCTACCTCGCGGCCGGCGAGGCGATGACGCACCTCGGCTGGCTCGACCCGTCGCGCCGCTCGGGCGTGTGCCCGCCCGTGTGGACGAGCCACGAGGCGCTCCTTCTCGACTACGAACTGCCCATGGTGCGTACGGGAGAGGACGGGCGTCCGCTGCTCACGTCCACGCACTGGCCCTGGATCGGCGAACGCACCCGGCAGACCGACGGCGCGCACGTCGCCCTGCTGGCCGCGGTCTCCAACCCGGTCGCGTGCAAGGTCGGCCCGAAGACGACCACGGACGGGCTCCTCGCCCTGTGCGAGCTCCTCGACCCGGAGCGGGAACACGGCCGGCTCACGCTGATCGCGCGCATGGGCGCCGACGTGGTGTCCGAGAAGCTGCCCCCGCTCGTGGCGGCGGTCCGCGACGCCGGTCACCCCGTGATCTGGCTCAGCGACCCGATGCACGGCAACACGGTGACGGCGCCGGACGGGCTGAAGACGCGGCTGCTGGACACCGTCATCCGCGAGGTGCACGGCTTCCAGTGCTCGGTCCGGACGGCCGGCGGCATCGCGGGCGGGCTGCACCTGGAGACCACGCCGGAGCACGTGACGGAGTGCGTGCGCAACGAGGCGGGTCTCGCGCACGTGGGCGACAAGTACACGAGCTTCTGCGACCCGCGCCTCAACCCCGAGCAGGCCATCTCCGTCGTCTCCGCATGGGAGGGCTGACCGTCATGGCAGTCACCGCAGGTACTGAAGTCACCGCAGCCACCGCAGTCAGCCCGGGAATCCCCCGCATAGAGCCCTACCCGATGCCGGCGGCAGGCGATCTGCCGGAGAACACGGCTTGCTGGGAGGCCGATCCGGCCCGCGCCGTACTGCTCGTCCACGACATGCAGCGCTACTTCCTGGAACCGCTGCCGCAGGGGCTGCGCGACGAGCTCGTCGCCAACGCGGCGCTGCTGCGGGAGACCGCGGCGGCGCTCGGCATCCCCGTGGCCTACACGGCCCAGCCGGGCGGGATGAGCGACGAACAGCGCGGCCTGCTCAAGGACTTCTGGGGCCCGGGCATGCGGGTCGACCCGGCCGACCGGCGCGTCGCCGGGCCGCTGGCGCCCGCCCCGGGGGACTGGGTCTTCACCAAGTGGCGCTACAGCGCGTTCTTCCGCTCCGACCTGCTCGGGCGGATGCGGGCCAACGGCCGGGACCAGCTGATCGTCTGCGGGGTGTACGCGCACGTCGGCGTGCTGATGACCGCCGTCGACGCGTTCACGAACGACATCCGTCCGTTCCTGGTCGCGGACGCCGTCGCCGACTTCTCGCCCGCGTACCACCGGCTGGCCGTGGAGTACGCGGCGGCGCGGTGCGCGGTCGTCACGACGACCAAGGACATGCTGTGCCGGCTGCAGGGCCCGGCCCGCCGGGCGGAGACGCTCGCGGTCGAGGGGGCGGCGATATGACCACCGATGACCTGCTGGCGCGCGTCCTCTCGCCCGAGCCGCCGGCGTTCGCCCTCCTCCACCGCCCCGAGACGACGGGCCCGGGGGCGGTGGAGCTGCTCCTGGGGGAGATGTCGGCACCGCGGACGCTGGGGGAGATCCCGCTGCGGGACTCTGCCGGGGTACCCGGCACGGGAAACGGCGCCGGCACCAACACCCCACTCCCTGCGGACGTCCTGGCGATCGTCCCCTACCGCCAGATCGCCGAGCGAGGCTTCCGCGGCGCGGACGACGGCGCGCCGCTCCTCGCCATGACCGTCACCCATCAGGCCGTCCTCCCGCTCGCCGAAGTCCTGGCCCGTATCCCGGAGACGCCGATCGCCCTCTCCGGCGGGCACTTCGACATGGACGACGCCGCGTACGCGGAGACCGTCCGCAGGGTCGTCGCCGACGAGATCGGCGAGGGGGAAGGCGCGAACTTCGTCATCAAGCGCTCGTTCCTGGCCGGGATCGACGGCTACACACCCGCCCACGCCCTGACGTTCTTCCGCCGCCTCCTGGAGCGCGAGTCCGGCGCGTACTGGACCTTCGCCGTGCACACGGGCGAGCGCACGTTCGTCGGGGCCACGCCGGAGCGGCACATCAGCGTCCGCGGCGGCACCGCCGTGATGAACCCGATCAGCGGCACCTACCGCTACCCGGCCGCCGGGCCGAGCCTGCCCGAGGTCATGGACTTCCTCGCCGACCGCAAGGAGGCCGACGAGCTGTACATGGTCGTGGACGAGGAGCTGAAGATGATGGCCCGCATCTGCGCGGGCGGCGGGCGCGTGGTCGGCCCGTACCTCAAGGAGATGGCGCGCCTCGCCCACACCGAGTACTTCATCGAGGGCACGACGGACCGCGACCCGCGCGAGATCCTGCGCGAGACGATGTTCGCGCCGACCGTCACCGGCAGCCCGCTGGAGAGCGCCTGCCGGGTCATCGACCGGTACGAGCCCCGGGGGCGCGGCTACTACAGCGGCGTCCTCGCCCTGATCGGCCGCGACGCCCGCGGGGAGCGCACCCTCGACTCCTCCATCCTCATCCGCACCGCCGACATCGACCGCACCGGGCAGGTGCGCATCGGGGTGGGCGCGACGCTCGTGCGCCACTCCGACCCCGCCTCCGAGGTGGCCGAGACCCGCGCCAAGGCGGCCGGGCTGATCTCCGCCCTGGAGTCCGGCGGCGCGGCCCGGTTCGGGGGGCACCCGCGCGTCCGGGCCGCCCTGGAGCAGCGCAACGACACCATCGCCGGCTTCTGGCTCGCCCAGGAGGAGGAGCGGGTGCGGCCCGCGCCCGGGCTGGCCGGGCGGCGCGTCCTGGTCGTGGACGCCGAGGACACCTTCACCTCGATGATCGGCCACCAGCTGCGCGCCATGGGGCTCGCGGTGAGCGTGCGCCGCTTCGACGAGCCGTACGCCTTCGACGGGCACGACCTCGTCGTCATGGGGCCCGGCCCGGGCGACCCGCGCGACGGCCGCCACCCCAAGATCGCCCACCTGCGGGGAGCTGTCCGCGCGCTCCTGGACGAGCGGCGCCCGTTCCTCGCCGTGTGCCTCAGCCACCAGGTGCTGTCCCTCGCGCTCGGCTTCGAACTCGTCCGCCGGGACGTGCCCAACCAGGGCGTCCAGCGCGAGATCGACCTGTTCGGGGTGCGGGAGCGCGTCGGCTTCTACAACACCTTCGCCGCCCGCAGCGGCCGCGACAGCGTGGACGTCGAGGGGATCGGCACGGTCGGCGTCAGCCGCGACCCGTACACCGGCGAGGTGCACGCCCTGCGCGGGCCGTACTTCGCCTCCATGCAGTTCCACGCGGAGTCGGTCCTCACGCAAGGGGGGCCGCGCATCGTGGGGAACCTGCTCGCCGCGCTCGCCCCGGAGGTGCCGGTCGCATGAACCCCGTACCGGTCTCCGGAGCCCGCGCCGTCCCGGCGGGTGGCGGGGCCGCGCGGGGCGGTTTCATCCTCGCCGAGGCCCGGGACGCCGGTCCGGGTGCCGGGGAGCCCGACGTGGTCCTCGTCGCCTCCAGCGGCGAGGTCCCGGCGGCCCTGGGCGCCCGCCGCATCCTCCAGCGCGAGGGCATCGCCACGCGGGTGGTGTCGATGCCCTGTGCGACGTGGTTCCGGCAGCAGAGCCGCGCCTACCGGGACACCGTCCTGCCGCCCGGCGCGCCCGCCACCGTCTCGGTGGGGGCGGGCGCGGAGGTGGGCCGCTACGAACTGCTGGGCGGTACGGCGGAGTACGCCGCCCCTGCCCTCGCCTCCTGCGACCGCGGCGGCTCGTACGACGACGACGGCCTCACGGCGTTGCGCGTGGCGGCGGCGGCCCGGGCCGCGCTGGCCCGCGCGAGGGGGGCCGTGCGTACGGGATCCGGTGGCAGCCGCTGAGGCGGCAGCGCCGGGCGCAGCGACCGGCGCTGCTCGGCCACGATGGCCACCGCCTCGAACGTGGCGTCCACCAGCTCCCGCAGCGCCGTGACGGCCTCGGGATCGGACATCTCACCGTTTTTATCGAGCCGTTGGTGTGCCCTGCGAATGGCAACGGGCGGGTGTTCCACGGTGATCGCTTCGCAGCTGTCCAGCAGGTCCAGGAGCGCGGGCTGGGCGTCGATGCCGCCCCGGCTGCCGGGTGAGGCGCTCAGGACGGCGGCGACCCGCCCGGCGAGCGGGCTCGCCCCGTCCGGACGGGAGAGCCAGTCCAGGGCGTTCTTCAGCACGCCGGGGACCGCGCCGTTGTAGCAGGGCGTACTGATCACCAGGGCGTCGGCGTCCGCGACGAGGGCACGGGCGGCGGCCACGGCCGGCGGCGCCGTCCCGGCGGACTCGACGTCGCCGTTGTAGAACGGCAGCCGGCCGATCGGCAGGGAGACCGCCGAGGCGGCCGGACGGGTCTGCGCGATGATGCGGCGGACGGCCCTGAGTGCCGCCGAGTTCACCGACGCGGCGCGCAGGCTGCCCGAGATCAGTACCACCTTGGTCATAGCGGTCCCCGCTTCTCCGTGGGAGGGCCCCCGGCACAGGGGCGGCGGCCTTCCGGCCCCGCCGGACGGTTCGAGCGTAGATCGGCGGCCGGCGCGAGTGCCGTGGACGGGGGCTCGCTGTGTCAGGTGCGGGGCCCTGACCTGACGTAGCGTCAGCTGCCCTGACGGACTGCGGGCTTGGTGCTCCGCACGGGGGGTGCCCTTGCCCCTTCGGGGGTCGCCCGATTCCTCCGCCGCGGCGGTGCTCAGCCAAGACGGCGCGGTCCGGCGGCGCCGTTCCGGGCGTGAGCGTGTGTCGGCACCGCCGTTCCGCGTCGTGGTGGTTGCGCGCCGCGGCGGCGGTTTGAGGGGCGCGGGGTGCCCTTGACTCTTTGGGGGCGCCCGATTCCCTTCGCCGCGGTGGCGTGCTGGCCTGGGCAGGGGCCGGGGGCGCATCGGGGGCGCCCTTGTCCCTTCAAGGGGTGCCCGATTTCCTCCGCCGCGGCGGTGTTCAGCCAAGACGGCGTGGTCCGGCGGTGCCGTTGCGGGCGTGAGGGTGTGTGGGCACCGCCGGTTCGCGTCGTGGTGGTTGCGCGCCGCGGCGGCGGTTTCATGGGTGCGGGGCGCCCTTGTCCCTTCGGGGTCGCCCAACTACCCCCGCCGCGGCGGTGTCCAGCCAAGACGGTGTGGTCCGGCGGTGCCGTTGCGGGCGTGAGGGTGTGTGGGCGCCGCCGGTTCGCGTCGTGGTGGTTGCGCGCCGTGGCGGCGGTTTCAAGGGCGCCCGGCGCCCTTGCCCCTTCGGGGGCGCCCAACTGCCCCCGCCGCGGCGGTGATCAGCCAAGACGGCGCGGTCCGGCGGTGCCGTTCCGGGCCGTGATAGCGGTCGGCACCGCCGCCCCGCGTCGCGGCGGCGGTTTCAGGGGCGCGCGGGGCGTCCCTGGCCTCAGCTCAGCCCGTACGGCACCGCCCGCTCCCCGGCCGGGGCCCGGCGGGCGTACGTCGCGTACGTGAGGGCCGCGCAGGCGCCGTAGAAGGCCAGGAGCGCCCACAGCGCGGGCAGGAGGGAGCCGCCGCTCAGCGCGGGGACCACCGCCGCCGCGCCCACCGCCCCCGCCGCTCCGCGGGGGTTGCGGGG
>NZ_JBPQTW010000309.1:0-6180 GCF_051386535.1 Streptomyces sp. URMC 127 | reverse complement strand
GGTGAGGGGCGTGGGGTGTGAAGGAGCGTTGGGGGCACGAACAGCACAGCCCGGCGCGGTGGGGGCTCGGAGAAGCTCGGCCCGGCACGGCGGGTCAGCGCGCCAGCCAGCACACCTCGTACGGGCCGAGGGACAACGCCTGTCCGTCCACCCGTGCTGCCACCGGCCGGCACTCGGTGTTGACGACGAGCACGGCGTCGTCGTCGGCGAGGACCTGGATCCTGGCGCCCGCCCCCGCGGTCGCCTCGACCGGCCGGAAGGCGCTGCCCGGCGGGAACTCGTGGGCGAAGCGGGTCAGGAGCCGGGCCATGGGCAGCCCGTGGCCCCCGTCGCTGAGATGAGTGCTGCGCCACAGGCAGCCCGGGCAGTCCTCCCCGGTCAGCTGCGGGTTCCAGTAGAAGGCGGCGGATGCGCCGCTCGCCGCGAGGTGCATCATCGCGGTGGCGTGCACGGCGGTGCGGTGGTGCTCGCTCCAGCCGTCCCGGCCGCCGGGCCGGTCGTCCTCGGCGGGCGGCTCGACGTACCACTCGGCCCACCACACGGGAAGCCCGGTGACGCTCCTCAGCCAGCGGGTGACGTCGGCGAACTTCTCGGTGGCGGCGAACTCGTCGGGGATCGTCTCGTGTCCCTCACGGGTGTAGCCGGCCCCGTCGACAACGACGAAGTCCGCTCCCGCCTTGTGCTGGTTCCAGTAGTGGATGACGTCGGCGGAGCGCTGGTCGAGCTCGCCCCAGGGGCCGCGGAGTTCGGTCGAGCGGTCTTCCCGGTGCTCGGCGGGCGGGTCGTGGTCGGCCACTACGTACGGGCCGCCGACCAGGTTGTCCGGGTTCTGCTTCTTCAGCTCCGCGAAGACGAGGTTGTACAGCTCGGTGTACCCCTCGTAGTTCCACCGGCGCTTTTCCTCGTCGTAGAAGCCCTTGAGCTCGTTCCACACCAGGAAGTGCCTGATGTCCGGGTAGCGGCGGGCGATCCGGCCCGCGAGCCGGGCGAAGTGCCCGTAGTGCCGCCGGTCGGGAGCGGCCTCCAGGCGGGACCAGTCGGTGCGCCCGCGGCGCCCGCCCTTCATCCAGTCGGGGGCGCCGCACAGGGTGAGGACGGGGGTGGCGCCGGTGGCCCGCATCAGGGCGACGCGCTCGTCCAGGGCCTGGAAGTCGTAGCGGCCGGGCGCCGGTTCGGGATTCTCGGCGCCCCAGCCCATGATGTGCTGGTTCTGCGGCAGCGATGGCGTGGAGAGCAGGGCGCCGGCCCTGCGGGTGGCCTCCGGGGTGCCGTGGTCCGCGCTGTACCGGGTATGAGTGAAGCCCCAGCCCGGCGCAGCGAACCGCCCTCGCCCGGCACCGGGCGTCATCGACCGTTGTTCCGCATCACGTCGCCCCACGACGTCCAATAATATGCGGATAGCCGGGATTTCGTCCCGTACGTGATTCCGTTGGCGGCCCACCGCTGTCCGGTCCTAGACGATCAGCTGGTCCAGGATTCCCGCCACCTCCGCCGGTCGCAGGAGGAAGCCGGTGTGGCTGGTGTCCAGCGTGTGCACGTCGAAAGGGTTGCCGGGGGTCAGCGCGTCCGCCTCGGCGATCAGGCGGTCCTGCATCGCCACCGGAAGCGAGCGGTCGCCGGTGAGCCGGATGTACGTACGGGCGATCGTTCCCCAGGTGTCCGCCTGCCCGCGGGCGTCGGCCGTCATCACGGCGATCGACTCATCGGGCTGCAGGATGTTGAGGAAGGCACGGAACTGCTCGTCGGTGCCGTCCGCCATGACCGCCGCCTTGAGGGCGGCGAGCAGGGCGGGGTCGGCCGTGCGGTAGTTGGCCCGCCCGACGCCGAGTGCGGCCGGATCGCCTACGTTCAACGCGGCCAGCGGGGCCAGCAGGTTGCCGGCGAACTCGGGCTCCTGCATGTAGGCGACCGGGCTGGGACGCTCGATGCACGACCACGCGGATATGTAGACGAGCCTGTCCACCAGTTCGGGGATCGTGTTGCCTACCTGGGTGATGGTGGTCCCGCCGAGGCTGGCGCCGACCAGCACCACAGGCCCGTGCCGGGCCACCCGGCGGACGACGTCCACCACCACGTCCACGTTGTCCTGCAAGGTGACCCCGGCCAGCGTCGACGGCTCGGCCGCCCACGCGTCAAGGTCCTGCGGGGCCTGATAGGCCGCCGGGTACTGGGCGTCGAACCCGTGGCCCGGCAGGTCGACGGCGAAGCTGCGGTGGCCCAGCAACGTCAGCTCCCGCTGGACAGGGGCCCACATGAACGAGCTGGAACAAGCCCCGTGCACCAGGACGAACGTAGGGCGGGAGGGGTCAGTACTCATGGTCCGGAGCGTAGTGATGCGGACCGCAACGCAGCCTCTGATTTTCGGTGGCGCCGTGGGGGCGAGGTTCGCCGGGGCCGAAGTACCAGGTCTCACATACGACCCTCACGTACGGCCCTCGCTCTCCTGGACCTGTTCCAGGAGAGGCTGCCCGGCCATCCACGTGGCCCGCAACACCCGGAATCCCCCGGCTTCGTAGGCGTCGCACACCTGGCGGTCGTCGTCGATCACCACCGCGATGACGCGGTCGCGGGCAAGGCGGCGCAGCAGCTCCGGTTTGCAGACGCGGGCCGGCCTGCGGTCGCCCGGGGTGCGCATCAGGAGGGGGCCTTCGGGCATGCCGTGCTGGGTGAGCCAGTCGAGGGTGTCCTGGCGGCAGTGCTCCGGACGGCCGGTCACGTAAGCCACCTCGCATCGCTGCGCGGCGGCCGTGAGCAGGGCGATTCCCTCGGCGAGCGGGGGATCCCGGACGGCGGCGGCGAAGAAGGCGTCCCAGTCGCGCGGCCGGCTCTCCAAGTGATGCAGCCGGTGGCGGACGTCGGCCAGCGTGCCGTCCAGGTCGAAGACGGCGAGCGGCCGTGGCTCCTCCGCGCCGTGGACGGGGGCGGGGGCAGGGGCAGGGGCGGTCCATGCGGGCATGTCGAGGCCCCACGTGGTCTCGTGGCCGGGCCCCGGATCATCCGCGGGATCCACCAGGAATCCGCCCTCGCCGTCGAACCGGACCTCGTACACCGCGTCGAAGCCGTCGGACCGCTGCGGTCTGCAGAGCCGTTTCAGCGTCGCGTACACACCGACGTCCGGCACCCGTTCGGGGCCCTGCCGGGCGGCGTTGCGGGCGAGCGCGCCCGGGACGTCGGGCGGGAACCAGTACGCGACCACGCGGGCGCCATGGGCGCGCCCCGCCGCGATGAGGGGCGCCCATTCGTGCGGGGAAGGGTTGGTGTTGTCCACCACGACCGGTACCCCCTCCGCCAGTGCCTCCTCGACCAGGCGCATCTGGCGTCGCTGGCGGTGCCGCGCCCGGCGGAAGAGATCCTTGCTCACGTGCGCGTGCGTACCGGCGAAGGTCCGGGCGTAGAAGGTGGACTTGCCCGACGCCTGGAGGCCGACCAGCACGATCAGCTCCAGCTCCGCTCGCCCGTCACTCGGGGCGCTGGTCACCGGCCCGTCGGTCACCAGTCGCCTTGGCGTTCACCCTTGGGGCCCCGTCCGCGGTCGTCGCGCGGACCACGGGTCTGCCGGTGGAATTCCTCCTTGAGGGCGTCTTCGGCGCTCTGCCCTCTCTCACGGCCGGCGGCGTCGTCATCCGCCGTGTTCTTCTGCTCTCGCGGTCGCTGGGAGGCCTTGCCTCTCCCCCGGCCTTCGTCCTTGTTCTTTCGTGTGGGCATTTCCGCTCACCGCCTTTCGCCGGACCGGGGTACCCGTCTTCGCGCGACGCATTCACGGCGTTCGCCGGGGTCATCGCGTTGGCCGCGGTCACCGCGTTCGCTACGGTCACCCCATGCGCCCGTACGCTCCGACCGGCCACGCGCGTCGGCATGGCCGGTCTGCGGCTTCTCGAGCGGAGCGGCTACGCGGCCTGGGTGAGCTCGGCGCGACCGAACAGCAGGGCGTAGCCGGAGGGGAGCTGGCGCAGGATGCGGGTCAGGAGGTCGGGGCCGGCCAGCTCTGCGACGGCGGAGAGGACGGAGCCGGTGTCCCAGCGGGTGGCGCCCAGGGTGGCGCCGGTGCGGGCGGCGAGGTCCTTGACGAAGAACCAGCCGGTGAGGGGCTGGACGTCGGGGATCTGTGCGGTGAGGATGCGTGCGGCTTCGAAGGGGAGGCGTGCGGCCAGTTCGACGCGTTCCTCGCCCGTCAGCTGGCGCCCGAGTCCTGCGAGGACCAGGCGGACGGCCTCCTCGGCCCGTTCCCGGGTGGGGTAGGCGCCTTCGTAGCGGACCTTCTCCAGCATCTGTTCGTAGGTCATCGCGAGCGTGTGCTGGAGCGGTGCACGCCGGTCGGACATCACTGTGGTGTTTGCCTTTCTGTTCTGTCGCTGCTGTTCTGTCGCTGCTGTTCTGTCGCTGCCGAGAGTCTCTGTCGCCGCTGAGTCTCTGTCGCCGCCGAGTCGTGGTGCGGGTGGTCAGGCTGTCCGAGGGCGGCCGAAGAGGAGGTCGTAGCCCGCGGGGAGCTGGAGCAGGATCTCCTTGAGCAGGTCGTCGCCGGCCGCGTCGGCGACCGTGCTGAGGACGGCGCTGACGTCCCAGGCCGCGGTCTGTTCGGTGGCGCCCTCGATCCAGGCCGCCGTCGCCCGCACGAACCGCTCCGGCGACAGCGGTTCGGCGCTTTGCAGTGGGTTGAGAAGGATCAGGGCGAAGTCTTCCGGCAGGCACGCCGCCAGTTGGGCGCGCACCTCACCGACGAGGTGTGCGCCCAGCAGCGCGAGCACCACGCGGGCCACGCGGTCCGCTTCCTGCCGGCTGTCGTACTCGCCGCGTTCCCTGACGTGTTCCAGGAACGCTTCCCATCGCAGGGTCACGTCGGCCGCCACCCTTCTTCTGTCCGGTATCAGTCCGGTGTCAGTCCGGTTCGGCTCCGGCTTCGGTCCCAGTCGGGCGCGGAGGACGGGCAAGGGGGAGATCGGGTGCCCGTCCTCCGCCGCCGGCCGGCCGGGCCGACATCACTGGCCTCGTCGGCCTCCGTCTGCTCTTCGCTCTCTCCGGCCTCTCCGGCCCCTCCGGCCTCTCAGCCGGAGATCTCCTTGCGGGAGGACTCCCCGCCGATGGCGATCTTGCGGGGCTTGGCGCGCTCGGCGATCGGGATGCGCAGGGTGAGCACCCCGGCGTCGTAGTCGGCCTTGATGTGCTCGGTGTCCAGCGTGTCGGCCAGGACGATCTGGCGGGAGAAGACGCCGAGCGGCCGCTCGGACAGCTCCATCTGCACGTCGTCGGCCTTCGTCACGGGCCGGCGCTCGGCCTTGACGGTCAGCATGTTCCGCTCGACATCGATGTCGATCGCCTCCGCGCTGACGCCGGGGAGGTCGAAGGCCACCACGTACTCGTCGCCCTCGCGGTAGGCGTCCATCGCCATCACGGCCGGCCGCGACCAGGTGCCCGGGCTCATCAGCTGCTGAGCCATCCGGTCGAGCTCGCGGAAGGGGTCAGTGCGCATCAACATCGCGAAACACCTCCAGCAGGTTCGGGCAGTTGCTGCCAATGCGCCTCACTGAATCCGTTGTAGCATGTCATCCAATGGATGACAAACATGGTGTCGTCCATAGGACGACAGCGTCGGGAAGGTGCCCATGACAGCAGCCGACCAGCCGGTCTCCACCAGCGACGACACCCGGAGCCCCGCTTCGTTCCTCGCGGCCGCGGCGGCTCTGGAAGCCATAGACGACGCCCTGCGTGCCGCTCAGGAGCAGCCCCCCGAGTCCCCCGCGGGCGGCCCCGGACCGGAGCAGGCCCTTGCCTCCCTCCTGCTGCTGCGCCAGGTGCGCGAGCAGCTCGCCGGATGGGAGACCGGCCTGATCGAAACGGCCCGCCACGCAGGAGCCAGCTGGGCCGACCTCGCCCATCCGCTCGGCGTGGCCAGCCGCCAGGCCGCGGAACGCCGCTACCTGCGCAACCGGCCCGGCCCCGCCGGAACCACCGGCGAACAACGCGTCCAGGCGACCCGCGAGCGCCGTGCCGCCGAGCGCACCGCCGCCACCTGGGCCCGGCGCAACGCCGCCGACCTGCGCCGCATCGCCGGACAGATCGCCGCCCTCACCGACCTCCCCACAGCGGCGCGCCGCCCAGTGAGCGAGCTCCACGCAGCCCTCGGACACGACGACCCCGGCGCCCTCATCCAACCCCTGAACGCCACCCGCCCGCACCTGACCC
>NZ_JBPQTW010000308.1:0-6321 GCF_051386535.1 Streptomyces sp. URMC 127 | reverse complement strand
CCCGCCGGCGGGGACGGGCGGCAGGGGCCCCGCCGGCGGGTGGCCCGGCGGGTGGCCGTTCAGCAGGCTGCCCGGCCCCTGTCCGGGGGGCGGTGGCAGCGGCGCTCCCACTGCGTGCTGCATCCGGTGGCACTCCGTCTCGTACGGGCGACTGGCGCGTGGTGAAGGGCCGCGAGGCCGGCCAGGAGGGGAGAGTACCGGAGAGTACCGGGCCCGCCCCCCTTGCCCGGCCGCCGTGGGGTGAACGGCCGGGGAAGGCGGGAAGTGCCCGAAGTGGGCGGATTCGGCCGGGAACTGGCCGGAAGCAGGCGGTGTCAGCCGGCCGCGCCCGCGAGTTCCTCGGCCAGGGCCCGCAGCGCGAGCCGGTAGGAGCCGATGCCGAAGCCCGCGACGGTGCCGCTGGCGACGGCCGCGATCACGGAGGTGTGGCGGAACTCCTCGCGGGCGTACGGGTTGGAGATGTGCACCTCGACGAGCGGCGCGGTGCGCTGGGCGGCCGCGTCGCGCATGGCGTACGAGTAGTGCGTGAACGCCCCGGGGTTGATGACGACCGGGAGGGCGCCGTCGGCCGCCTCGTGCAGCCAGCGGACCATCTCGCCCTCGTCGTTGGTCTCGCGCACGTCGACGGCGAAGCCGAGCTCGGCGCCGAGCCGGGTGCACTCCTCGACCAGGCCCTTGTAGGAGGTCGAGCCGTAGACGTCGGGCTCGCGGGAGCCGAGCCGGCCGAGGTTGGGGCCGTTCAGCACGAGGACCTTGCGCGCCCCGCTCACGCGGCGATCTCCGCGTGTGCGGCCAGCAGCATCGCCGGGTCGGGGCCCTCCAGGACCGTGGGCTTGGCCAGGCCGTCGAGGACGATGAAGCGCAGCCGGTCGCCGCGGGTCTTCTTGTCGACCTTCATGGTCTCCACGAGCTTGGGCCACTGGTCGCCGCGGTAGGTGACGGGCAGGCCCACGGACGTGAGGATCGCGCGGTGCCGGTCGGCGGTCGCGTCGTCGAGGCGGCCGGCGATGCGGCCGAGCTCGGCGGCGAAGACCATGCCGACGGAGACGGCCGCGCCGTGCCGCCAGTTGTAGCGCTCGTTCTTCTCGATGGCGTGGGCGAGGGTGTGGCCGTAGTTGAGGATCTCGCGCAGGCCCGACTCCTTGAGGTCGGAGGAGACCACCTCGGCCTTGACCCGGATCGCGCGCTCGATCAGCTCGGCGGTGTGCGGGCCGGCGGGGGTGCGGGCGGCCTGCGGGTCGGCCTCGATGAGGTCGAGGATGGCCGGGTCGGCGATGAAGCCCGCCTTGATGACCTCGGCGAGGCCGCTGACGTAGTCGTGGACGGGCAGCGAGTCCAGCGCGGCCAGGTCGCACAGGACGCCGGCCGGCGGGTGGAAGGCGCCGACGAGGTTCTTGCCCTCGGCGGTGTTGATGCCCGTCTTGCCGCCGACGGCGGCGTCGACCATGGCCAGCACGGTGGTGGGCACGGCGATCCAGCGCACGCCGCGCAGCCAGGTGGCGGCGACGAAGCCGGCGAGGTCCGTGGTGGCGCCGCCGCCCACGCCGACGATGACGTCGGTGCGGGTGAAGTTCGTCTGGCCCAGGGCCTTCCAGCAGTAGGCGGCGACCTCGGCGGTCTTGGCCTCCTCGGCGTTGGGCAGCTGGATCGCGATGGCCTCGTAGCCCTGAGAAGCGAGGTCCTCGCGGATCGCCTGGCCCGTTTCGGCGAGCGCCTCGGGGTGGAGCACGGCGACCCGCCGGGCCTTGGTGCCGATGAGGCCGGGCAGCTCGCCCAGCAGCTGTCGCCCGACCAGGACCTCGTACGGGTCGGTGCCCGCGCTGCCGGCGACCTGGATGCGGGTGGGGGCGTCGGTCATGCGTTCCTCACTGCGTGGTGTCCTGTGTGCGGTCGCCGGGCACCGGCGCCAAGTGCAGGGCCTCCAGCACGGCGTCGGCGACCTCCTCCGGCGTGCGGCCGCCGGTGGCGACGGTGGCCCGGGCGACCTCCGTGTAGAGCGGGCGGCGGGCCTCCATCAGCTCGCGCCAGCGCTGCCGCGGGTTGACCGCGAGCAGCGGGCGCGGGGCGTCGAGACCGACGCGCCGTACGGCGTCGGCGAGCTCGACGTCGAGGAAGACCACGGGCAGCCCGGCGAGCAGGGCCCGGGTCCCGTCATCCATGATCGCGCCGCCGCCGAGGGAGAGCACGCCGGGGTGCTCGGCCACGGCGGCGCGCACGGCCCGCCGCTCCAGCTCGCGGAAGTGCGGCTCGCCCTCGTCGATGAAGATCTCCGGGATGGGCTTGCCCGCGGTCTTCTCGATGTCGGCGTCGGTGTCGCGGTAGCCGGTGCCCAGCCGCCGGGCGAGCAAGGCACCGATGGTGGACTTGCCGGCTCCCGGCGGGCCCACCAGCACGACGGCGGGCGCGGTCACTTGACGGCCAGGTTCTCGAGGTAGCCCTGGACGTTGCGGCGGGTCTCGGCGACGTTGTCGCCGCCGAACTTCTCCGCCACGGCGTCGGCCAGCACCAGGGCGACCATCGCCTCGGCGACGATGCCGGCGGCCGGGACCGCGCAGACGTCGGAGCGCTGGTGGTGGGCCTGGGCGGGCTCGCCGGTGGCCACGTCGACCGTGCGCAGGGCGCGCGGCACGGTGGCGATCGGCTTCATGGCCGCGCGGACGCGCAGCAGCTCGCCGGTGGACAGGCCGCCCTCGGTGCCGCCGGAGCGGCCGGAGGTGCGGCGGATGCCCTCCTCGGTGGAGACGATCTCGTCGTGGGCCTTGGAGCCGGGAACCCGGGCCAGCTCGAAGCCGTCGCCGACCTCGACGCCCTTGATCGCCTGGATGCCCATCAGGGCGGCGGCGAGACGGGCGTCCAGGCGGCGGTCCCAGTGCACGTGCGAGCCCAGGCCGACGGGGACGCCGTAGGCCAGGACCTCGACGACGCCGCCGAGCGTGTCGCCGTCCTTGTGGGCCTGGTCGATCTCGGCGACCATCGCCTTGCTCGCGGCCTCGTCCAGGCAGCGCACCGGGTCGGCGTCGAGCTTCTCGACGTCCGAGGGCTTGGGGTAGATCCCGAGCGGGGCCTTGGCCGCGGCGAGCTCCAC
This sequence comes from Streptomyces sp. URMC 127, assembly GCF_051386535.1. Classification (NCBI taxonomy): domain Bacteria; kingdom Bacillati; phylum Actinomycetota; class Actinomycetes; order Kitasatosporales; family Streptomycetaceae; genus Streptomyces; species Streptomyces sp. URMC 127. The sequence continues at coordinate 3,236 of NZ_JBPQTW010000308.1, read as the reverse complement.
GACGTGGGAGACGATCTCGATGCCCGTCGTCTCCTTCAGGTAGGAGCGGGCGACGGCGCCCAGGGCGACGCGAGCGGCGGTCTCGCGCGCGGAGGCGCGCTCCAGGATCGGGCGGGCCTCGTCGATCCCGTACTTCTGCATGCCCGCGAGGTCGGCGTGGCCGGGGCGGGGGCGGGTCAGCGGGGCGTTGCGGGCCATCGACGCCAGCTCCTCCGGGTCCACCGGATCGGCCGACATGACCTTCTCCCACTTGGGCCACTCGGTGTTGCCGACCATGACCGCGACCGGGGAGCCCATCGTCAGGCCGTGGCGCACGCCGCCGATGAAGGTGACCTCGTCCCGCTCGAACTTCATGCGCGCGCCGCGGCCGTAGCCGAGCCGCCGGCGGGCCAGGTGGTCCGCCACCATGTCCGTGGTGACCGGGACGCCGGCGGGCAGCCCCTCCAGCGTCGCCACGAGTGCCGGACCATGCGACTCACCGGCAGTCAGCCAGCGCAACCTGCTCAACGGGACTCCTCTTGCTCGCGCGCCTCGGATCGTGCGGCGACCGGATGCGCGGCCCCGGCCCGCCGTCTCCGATCCTCCCATGCCGGGCGGCTCCGTCCGCGCTCCGGTCCGGGTTGTGGAACGGACTGGGTCAGGTCGCGGTCAGCCGCGGGCGGCCAGCGCGGCCTCGCCGGCCGCCCGCATGGCGGCCAGCGGGGCGGGGGCGCGGCCCGTCATCAGCTCGACCTGGAGGACCGCCTGGTGGACCAGCAGGTCCAGACCGCCGAGGACGGTGCCGCCGCGCGCCGACCAGGCCGCAGCCAGGGGCGTGGGCCAGGGCTCGTAGAGCACGTCGAAGAGCGCGCCGGGACGGTCCGGGACGGCCTCCGCGAGGGCGTCGGCGGCCCCGGCGGGTGTGGTGGCGATCACCAGCGGGGCGGTGAGGGCCTCGGCGGCGCGGGCCCAGTCCTCGGTGCGGACGGCGACGCCGAGCCGCTCGCCCCACTCGCGCATCTCGGCCGCGCGGGCCTCGCTGCGCACGTAGACGGTGACCTCGCCGGTGCAGATGCCGGCGAGGGCGGCCAGGGCGGAGGAGGCGGTGGCGCCGGCGCCCAGGACGGCGGCGGAGGCCGCCTTCTCGACGCCGCGCTCGCGCAGGGCCGCGGCGATGCCGGGGATGTCGGTGTTGTCGCCGAGGCGGCGGCCGTCGTCCGTGAACACCACGGTGTTGACGGCCTCGACCGCGGCGGCGGTGGCGCTGACCTCGTCCAGCAGCGGGATCACCGCCCGCTTGAGCGGCATGGTCAGGGACAGCCCGGCCCAGCCGGCGTCCAGCCCGCCGAGGAAGCCGGGCAGCGCGGCCTCGTCCACCTCGAAGCGGTCGTACGTCCACTCCCCCAGGCCCAGCTCCGCGTACGCGGCGCGGTGCAGGACCGGGGAGAGCGAGTGGGCGATCGGGGAGCCGAGGACCGCCGCGCGGTGCCGTTGCGTCACTACGCGCCCTTCTTGTGTTCCTTGTTGTACCGCTCGCGGTTCTTGTTGTGCTCTTCGTTGGTCACCGCGAACAACGTCTCGTTCTCGTTGATCGAGACGAAGTAGTACCAGGGACCGGGCGCCGGGGCCAGCGCCGACTTCAGCGCTTCGAGGCCGGGGTTGTCGATCGGCCCGGGAGGCAGTCCCTTGATCTTGTACGTGTTGTACGGGTCCTTGAACTGCCGCAGGTCGCTGACCGCGCCGGTGTCGAGCGTCGAGGTGTTCTTGGCGTAGTTGACCGTCGAGTCGAAGTCGAGGAGGCCGTAGGTCTCCTTGTTGTCCGGCTTGAGGCGGTTGTAGATGACGCGCGAGACCTTGTCGAAGTCGTGCTTGTAGCGGCCCTCGGCCTGGACGAGGCTCGCCACGGTGATCACCTGGAGCGGCGACTTCAGGCCGAGCTCCTTGGCCTTGCCCTCCAGGTCCTGCTTGGCGTAGTTCTCCTTGGCCCGCGCGACCATCTGGCGGAGGATCTCCTCGGGCTTGGTGCCCTTGCCCGCGCTGTACTGCGACGGGAAGAGGAAGCCCTCCAGCGGGTCCTTGATGGCGGGGTCGGTGCCCGCCCAGTCCGGCAGGCCGAGGTTCTTCGCCTGGCTCTTGGCGGCGCCCTTGGTGGTGCCCTCGGCGAGCCCGAGCTTCTTGTCGATCGCGGCGTAGATCTGCCCGGCCCGCTGGCCCTCGCTGATCGTGAGGAAGTTGCCCGCGTTGGTCATCATCTCGACGGCCGCCGCGCCGGACATCTCCTTGTGCAGGGTGTACGTGCCCGGCTGGATGGCCTTCTTGGCCGCGGCGTTGGTGAAGGCGCCGACGCTCTTGACGACCCCGGCCTCCTGCAGGACCTTGCCCATCTCGGTCAGGCTGGCGCCCTTGGGGATCTCGACCTGGACCTGGCCGCTGCCCTGGCCCTCGTAGTCGGGCGCCGCGCCGAAGTGGGTCTCCCAGTAGTCGTACGCGAGGTAGCCGCCACCGCCCACGACGCCGAGGAGCACCACGGCGACCACGAGGCAGGCCGTGCCGCTGCGGCGCTTGTTCTTCTTGGGCTTCTTGGACTTCTTGCCGCCGCGGCGGTCGCGGCCGCGGGAGCGCTCCTCGCGCGGCTCGTCGTCCTCCTCGTCACGCGGCTCGTCGCCGGGCTCGCCGGGGCGGGCCGCGGCGGGAGGCAGGTCGTCGAAGAGGGAGATCTTCTCCTCGTCGGGCTCGGACCACTCCTGCTGCGGCTGGTAGGCCCCCGGGTGCTGGGGCTGCTGCGCCTGCGGCTGGGCCTGAGGAGGCACCTGCTGGCCGTGCGGCTGCTGAGGCTGCTGGTGCGGCTGCTGGTGCTGGGGCTGCTGCGGCTGCTGATGCTGCTGGTAGCCGCCGGGCGTGCCGTAGTAGTCGGCCTGCCCGCCGCCGTACGTGTCTCCGCCGCCCTGCTGGCCGTACTGCTGCTGCCCGCCCTGTGCGGGGTCCCAGCCGTACTGCTGCTGGCCGTGACCGTACTGGGGCTGCTGCGACTGCTGCGGGTGCTGCTGTCCGCTGTAGCCCTGGTCCCCGTACAGCAGGTCGTCAGGATGCCACGGTTGGGAGCCGGAGCCCCGGCCGTACTCAGTCATCGATCCCCTAGAGCCGCGCAGCGGCAGCAGGTGGGCGCTCCGAGGAGCGCGGTTCCCAGTCGTCCGGCCGCCATGTGTTCAGCGCGGAACGTTACCGTACTGCGATCAGATGACCACTTCGACGGTCTC
>NZ_JBPQTW010000307.1:0-6394 GCF_051386535.1 Streptomyces sp. URMC 127 | reverse complement strand
GGTATTTTATAGTCTGGCGTTGACTTTTGGCACGCTGTTGAGTTCTCAAGGAACGGACGCTTCCTTCGTACTCACCCGCAGAGACATTTCTCTGAGGCTTTCCTCCGGGCGCTTCCCTTCGGTGTTTCACACTCTATCAGGAGTTTTTCCGCTCTCTCACCGCCCTGCTTTCCGTAAACACAAAGGCATACGGACACACAGCAGCGGATCCGGAGAGGATCACTTCTGAAGGGTGCTGCCCCGGCCTCCGCCCGGCAGTTGACTGCGGGCCCCGGTCGTGGGCAGGGATCCGACAGTACATCCCCTCCCCACCCGAGGCAAATCGATTACGCACCGCACACGCCGGGGCCCTCTTCACTCGTGCGGAACCCTCAGTTCCTATGACTTAGGCTTCCGACCAGTGCGCCGTCCAGGACAGGTAGTGACGGCGCGTGACGAATCTCCACTGGGAGGCTTCCCATGACCACCGTGTCGTCCCCGATCGCCGGACGCGCCATCGGACTCGCGGCAGTGCCCGATCCGGTCTTCTCCGGCGCGATGGTGGGACCCGGTACCGCCGTCGACCCCGTCCGTGAGCCGCACGCCGCGGTCTCCCCCGTCGACGGTGTCATCGTCTCGCTGCACCCGCACGCGTTCGTCGTCGTGGACGCCGAGGGCCACGGTGTGCTGACGCACCTCGGCATCGACACCGTGCAGCTCAACGGCGACGGCTTCGAGCTGCTCGTGAACAAGGGTGACACCGTCAGCCGCGGCCAGGAGGTCGTGCGCTGGAACCCGGTCGCCGTCGAGGCGGCCGGCAAGTCGCCGATCTGCCCGATCGTCGCGCTCGAGGCGACCGCCGACTCGCTCGGCGACCTCCGCGAGGACGGCGACGTCAAGGCGGGCGAGCCGCTCTTCAGCTGGCTGTAGCCGATCCGCCCCTCTGCTTTAAGGGGCGGCACGTACGACATCCAACCGCGGCGGCCCGGGCCGCCGCATCAACCGGAGACGGGTGAAATGGAGACAACGCTGCGAGGCGTCGGCGTGAGCCACGGTGTGGCCATCGGCGAGGTCCGGCACATGGGCACGGCGGTGCTGGAGCCGCCGGCCAAGCAGATTCCGACGGAGGAGGCGCCGCGCGAGCAGGGCCGCGCCCGCCAGGCCGTGGAAGCTGTGGCCGCCGACCTCATCGCGCGCGGCAACCTGGCCGGTGGCGAGGCCCAGCACGTGCTGGAGGCCCAGGCCATGATGGCCCAGGACCCCGAGCTGATGGCCGACGTCGAACGGCGCATCACCGTCGGCAGCACCGCGGAGCGCGCGGTGTACGACGCCTTCGCCGCCTACCGCGCGCTGCTCGCCAACGCGGGCGAGTACCTGGCCGGCCGCGTGGCCGACCTGGACGACGTGCGGAACCGTATCGTCGCGCGCCTGCTGGGCGTGCCGATGCCGGGCGTGCCGGACAGCGACGAGCCCTATGTGCTGATCGCCCGGGACCTGGCGCCCGCCGACACGGCGCTGCTGGACCCGACGCTGGTGCTGGGCTTCGTGACCGAGGAGGGCGGGCCGACCAGCCACAGCGCCATCCTGGCGCGGGCGCTGGGCGTGCCGGCGGTCGTGGCGCTGCCGGGTGCGGGTGAGCTTGCCGAGGGCACGGTGGTGGCCGTGGACGGCAGCACGGGCGACATCTTCGTCGACCCGAGCCCGGAGAAGCGCGCCGAGCTGATCAGGACGGCCGAGGAGCGGAAGGCGGCGCTGTCGGCGTCGTCCGGTCCGGGTGCGACGTCGGACGGTCACAAGGTGCCGCTGCTGGCGAACATCGGTGGCCCGGCGGACGTGCCGGCGGCGGTCGAGGCGGGCGCCGAGGGCGTCGGCCTGTTCCGTACGGAGTTCCTGTTCCTGGACGACAGCAAGAAGGCGCCGTCCGAGGCCAAGCAGGTCGAGGCGTACCGCAAGGTGCTGGAGGCCTTCCCCGAGGGCCGTGTGGTCGTGCGGGTGCTGGACGCGGGCGCGGACAAGCCGCTGGACTTCCTGACGCCGGCCGACGAGCCGAACCCGGCGCTGGGCGTGCGGGGTCTGCGCACCCTGCTCGACCACCCGGAGGTGCTGCGCACGCAGCTCACCGCGCTGGCCAAGGCCGCCGAGGGGCTGCCGGTCTACCTTGAGGTCATGGCCCCGATGGTGGCGGACCGCACGGACGCGAAGGCGTTCGCGGACGCGTGCCGCGAGGCCGGGCTGCAGGCGAAGTTCGGTGCGATGGTGGAGATCCCCTCCGCCGCGCTGCGGGCTCGTTCGATCCTGCAGGAGGTCGAGTTCCTGTCGCTGGGCACCAACGACCTCGCGCAGTACACGTTCGCGGCCGACCGGCAGGTCGGTGCGGTCTCGCGTCTGCAGGACCCGTGGCAGCCGGCGCTGCTCGACCTGGTCGCGGCGTCCGCCGAGGCGGCCAAGGCCGAGGGCAAGAGCTGCGGCGTGTGCGGTGAGGCCGCGTCGGACCCGCTGCTGGCGTGCGTGCTGACGGGTCTGGGCGTGACCAGCCTGTCCATGGGTGCGGCGTCGATTCCGTACGTCCGCGCGACGCTGGCCAAGCACACGCTGGCCCAGTGCGAGCGTGCCGCTGCCGCGGCCCGTGCGACGGACTCCGCGGAGGAGGCCCGGCTGGCCGCGCAGGCGGTGCTGTCCGGCGAGTGAGCCGGCCGTCGCCGCGACGGTGATGTGAGGTGAAGGGTGTCCCGCCGGTGGCGGGGCACCCTTCGCTCTTCGTGCGGCTCCCTGTCAGCCGTCCGCGGGGAGCCTGTCGTCAGTCGTCCAGGGGCAGCCCCGCGCGGTAGTCGACGCCGGGCTCCGGTGGCACGGGTTCCCCGGTGCGGGCGTCGGTGCAGTAGGCGGCGAAGACTTCCGCCTCGGTCAGCGGGTGGAGCCTTCCGCCGTCCTTGAGGTTCCAGCCGCGGACGGTGTCGCGCCCGCCGGGGGGCGTGCTGCGCAGGACGACCCCTCCGGGCCGGTTCGTGGCGATGCCCGCCGCGAGGACCGTGCAGAAGAGGAGGGCGGCCGCCTCGCCGAGGTGCAGCAGGCCGTCGTCGCGGCTCTCCGTGCGGAGGACGGCGACGAGCGGGGCCGGGCCTTCGGCCGGGACGCTGCAGACGAGGTGGTGGGTGCCGGGGCCGGCCGCTTCGACGATCCGCCGCAGGAGTGCGGTGGCCCGGGCGAACGCGGCGCGGCCGGTGTCCTCGCCGCAGGAGTCGCAGTCGCCGCGGGTGAGCAGGGCGGATGCGTGCTCCCACGTGACCTGCTGTTCCGCTTCGGCGACGAGGCGGGGCAGCAGGCGGGCGAGGGGCTGGCCCTCGTAGGTGATCTTGGTGCCGGCGGAGGCGACCTCCGCGGTGTAGCGCGTGCGGCTGGCCGGGGTGTCGGGGTCGAGGCGGGACTCGGCGCAGAACTCCGCGTAGCCGGCGGGGTCGAAGAGGGCGACGCTGGTGTGGGTGCCGCGGGCGGCGAACTCGCGGAGCAGGCCCTCCATTTGCCGCATGTACGTGGCGTGGTCGTCGAAGTCGAAGCTCGCGTAGCCCTGCATGGCGGCGAAGTCCTCCGCGCCGGCCAGGACGGCCACGGTGCTGGGGACCTCGCTGCGCAGCCGGCGCCGGGCGCTCACCATGCGGCGGGCGGTGAGCGGTCTCCTTCTGCTGTCCTTGCGGTCGTGCTTGCCGTGCTTGCCGTGCTCGGCGCGCGGCCGTTTCCCTCCCCGGGTGCGCTCGCTGCCCCCGCTGCGCTCCCCGCCTGCCGGCCGTCCTCTGCCGTTGCTCGTGTGCGCCATGTTTCTTCCCCCTCAGCGCGTGCGATCAGTGCTCACTCACCGTAAGGCCGGGCACTGACATTGCGGTTCCGTCATCGTCTCGGGTGAGCCTCCGTTGGGCGAGGCATATGACGGCGAGTCCTGCGCCGAGGCCGAGCCAGCCGAGGGGGCCGGCGGCGATTGCGCCGGTCACGGCCAGGGGTCCGGCGCTGCGCTGGGCTGCTTGGGCGAGGCCGTGGACGCCGAGGTAGGCGCCCTGGGCCGTGGGCGGCGCGAGGGCGACGGACAGTTCCCAGGACACGGTGGCGTGGAGCATCTCGGCGACGGTGAAGGCGACTGCGGCCAGGATCAGGGTGGTTGCGGCGAGCCAGCGGGTGCCGGTCGCCGAGGCGGCGAGGGCGGCTGCGCCGGTGAGGAAGGCGGCGGCCAGGGGGAGCAGGGTGCGGCGCGCTTTTGCCGGGGTGCTGCCGAAGCGGGCGAAGGGGACCTGGAAGCACACGACGAGGACGTTGTTGAGGACCAGGAGGAGGGGAACGAGCCCGTGGGGCAGGGTGGTTGCGGTGACGGCCCAGAGGGCGAGGCCGACGTTGAAGACGGAGTCGTCGAGGAAGAGGACGGCTTCGGTGGCGGTGTAGGCGAGGTAGCGGCGGTCGCGCCAGGGACTGGGCCCGGGGGCGGCGGTGTTCTCCCCGGCTGCGGGAGCGAGGGTCTTCTCCCCCGCTGCGAGGGCGGGCGTCCTCTCCCCTGCTGCGGGGGCGCCTGCCCGCGCTCCCTTGCCGCCGGTGGCCACGACGCGCGCCGGTGACGGCGGTTCGCCGCAGCGCAGGGTGAGGAGGGCGATGGCGACGAAGGAGAGCGCGTCGCCGGTGAGCAGCCAGCGGTAGGTGGCGGTGGTCCCGGTGGTGAGGGCGGCGGCCGCGACGAGTCCGCCGACGGCCCATCCGAGGTTGGAGACGGTGCGGTTGACGGCCTGGTAGCGGCTGCGGTCGGGGCCCGCGATGCGCGTGGCGTAGAGCTTGGTGAGGACGGAGGAGGCGCGGTCGCCGAGGCTGCCGGCCGCGGCGATGGCGGTCAGGAGGGGGAGGTCGGTGGTGGTGAGGAGGGCGAGGGAGGCGGCGGCGCGGAGGAGCTGGACGCCGGCGAGCAGTGGCCGGAGGGGCACGCGGTCGGCGAGGAGGCCCCCGAGGGGCGGGCCGGCGATGCCGGCGGCGCCGGAGACGCCGAGCAGCAGGCCGATCTCCGCCGTGCCGAGTCCGGCGACGTAGGTGAAGTACAGGGCGGCGGTGGCGGCCCAGAGGCCGGAGCCGGTCTTGTCGACGAAGGTGACGGCCAGCATGCGGCGGCCGTCCGGTCCCCCCGGTATGTGCATGGTGGTACTTCCCCCTTGACCCTCGTTTTGTATTGATACATACTCAGATCTGTGGCAGCACAATACGAGATCACGGGTACGAACGCCAAGGGAATCGCCGCGTCCGTCGAGCGCGGCGTCGCCGAAGGCGCCCTGGCTCCGGGCAGTTCGCTCCCTCCCGTGCGCGCGCTCGCCGAGCGGCTCGGCGTGAGCCCGGGGACGGTCGCGACCACGTACAAGGAGCTGCGCCGCCGGGGCATCGTCGTCACGCGCGGGCGCGGCGGGACGGTGGTGGCCGAGGCTCCCGCGGTCGCCTCCCGGCGCCCGCCGAAGGTGCCCGAGGGGCTGCGGGACCTGGCGGGCGGCCACCCTGACCCGGCCTTCCTGCCCGGGGCCGTGCCGCCGGCAGGGCCGGTGCACGGGGCGCGGTCGCACCGGTCGGCGCCGCGGCTGGCGCGGCTGGAGGAGATCACCCGCGCCTGGTACGAGCGCGACGGCGTCCCGGCCGCGCACGTCACCTTCGCGCACAGCGCGCTCGACTGCGTGGCGCGGCTGCTGGCCACCGAGCTGCGTCCCGGTGACGCGGTGGCGATGGAGGATCCCGGCTACCACCACGTGCTCGACCTCGTGCCGGCGCTCGGCCTGCGGATCGTGCCGGTCGCGGTGGACGACGAGGGGATGCGGCCCGAGGAGCTGCGCGGCGCGGTGCGCGGCGGGGTGCGGGCCGTCATCTGCAGCCCGCGGGCGCAGAATCCGTACGGGGGCGGCTTCACCGCCGGGCGGCGGGACGCCCTGGCCGCGGTGCTCGCGGAGGCGCCGGAGGTCCTGGTGATCGAGAACGACTACGCCGCGGAGATCTGCGGCGCCCCGCTGCACAGCCTGACGGCCGGGGGCGGGCTGCCGCGCTGGGCCCAGGTCCGTACGGTCACCAAGCACCTGGGGCCGGACCTGCGCTGGGCGGCGGTGGCGTGCGACGCGACGACGCTGGCGCGGCACGACGGGCGGCTGCTGCTGACGTCCGGCTGGGTCAGCCATCTGCTGCAGGAGACGGTGGCCGGGCTGCTCACCGATCCCGGGGTCCGGACGCTGGTGGACCAGGCCCGCGCCGCCTACGCCGAGCGGCGCGAGGCGCTCATCGGGGAGCTGGCCCGGCGGGGTATCTCCGCGCACGGGCGCGGCGGGCTGAACGTGTGGGTGCCGGTGCGGGACGAGGCGGCCGTCGTGAACGGGCTGCGGTCTTGCGGGTGGTGGGTGGCGGCGGGGGCGCGGTTCCGGAT
>NZ_JBPQTW010000306.1:0-6476 GCF_051386535.1 Streptomyces sp. URMC 127 | reverse complement strand
CCGCGCCGCCGCCCCGCCCGCCGCACCCTCCGCGCGCGCGGTCTCCCGCTCCTCGTCCACTCCGTCGTACGGCGCGGACCGCCCCTCGCTCACGCACCTGCCTGAGCAAGCGGTCCACCCCACTCGTACACCAACCGGAGAAGACGTCATGAGCAACCGCAACAACCAGCAGAACAAGCAGGCCGCGCGCGAACGGCTGCGCGCCGAGCGCGAGCGCCAGGCCAAGCGGGACAAGACGCGGCGTCAGCTCTTCGTCGCCGGCGCCATCGTCGCCGTCCTCGCGATAGCCGGCGGCGTCGGCTACGCGGTGAGCAACATGAACGACGACAAGAGCAGCGGCAGCGGCTGGGCGGGCGACAAGGCCCTCGTCAAGCCCGCCAACACCACCGGCGAGAACGGCGACGAGATCGTCATCGGCGACGCGAAGGCCAAGGAGACCCTCACGGTCTACGAGGACCCGCGCTGCCCGGTCTGCGCCACCTTCGAGAACGAGTCCGGCCCCCAGCTGCGCCAGGACGTCAAGGACGGCCGGTACAAGGTCCGGTTCGTCATGGTGAACTTCATCGACGACATGGCCCGGGGCACCGGCTCGAAGAACGCCGTCAGCGCCCTCGGCGCCGCGCTGAACGTCAGCCCGGACGCCTTCGTCGCCTACAAGGAAGCGCTCTACTCGCCGAAGAACCATCCCGCCGAGCAGGACGACGCCTTCGCCGACGACAAGCGGCTGATCGAGATCGCCCAGCAGGTCCCGGCCCTGAAGGGCAACAAGGACTTCGAGAAGGCCGTCAACGACGGCACCTACGACAAGTGGGCCGTCGAGATGGGCAAGTTGTTCCAGAAGAACAAGGTCCCCGGCACCCCGGCGCTGCTCCACGGCGACAAGAAGCTGACCGGCCCCGACGGCAAGAACCCGCCGATCGCCAAGGAGCACTTCACGGCCGCGGTCGACAAGGAGTTCGGCCCCAAGAAGTAGCCGAAGAAACGGTGAAGCCCCGGTGAGGGGCGGACGAACGGCCTGCGTTCGCCCGCCCCTCACCGCTTACTGGGAAGTAAGGTGATGGCCCGTGACTTCTGACTCCGCTGCACCGTCCTCAGCACACATATCCCGCCGCACCGCCGTCACGGCCGTCGCCGGCGCCGCAACCGTCGCACTCCTCCCCCTCGCCGGGGCCGCCCCGGCGTTCGCCGCGGAACCGCCCGCGTTCCTGCACGGCGTCGCCTCGGGCGACCCGCTCCCCGACGGCGTCCTGCTGTGGACGCGCGTGACGCCCTCGCCCGACGCGGTCCCCGGCTCGGGGCGCGGAGCGGCCGTCGACGTCGGCTGGGAGGTCGCCGAGGACGAGGCGTTCGGGAAGGTCGTCGCCAAGGGCACGGTCACCGCGACGGCCGCCGCCGACCACACCGTCAAGGCCGACGTCCGCGGCCTGCGCCCGGCGACCGCGTACTGGTACCGCTTCACGGCCGGCGGCGTGCACTCGCCGGCCGCCCGCACCCGCACGGCACCGGCGGCCGGAGCGGCCGTCCCCGGCATCCGCTTCGGCGTCGTCTCCTGCGCCAACTGGGAGTCCGGTCACTTCGCGGCCTACCGCCACGTCGCGGACCGCCGCGACCTCGACGCCGTCCTGCACCTCGGCGACTACATCTACGAGTACGGCAGCGGCGTCTACCCGCCCGCGGCCCAGGTCGTCCGCCCGCACGCACCGGCGCACGAGATCGTCACCCTCGCCGACTACCGCACCCGCCACGGCCGTTACAAGACCGACCCGGACCTGCAGGCGCTGCACCACGCCCACCCGGTGATCGCCATCTGGGACGACCACGAGTTCGCCAACGACGCGTGGACGGGCGGCGCCGAGAACCACACGCCGGGCGCCGAGGGCGAGTGGAGCGCGCGGGTCGCCGCGGCCAAGCAGGCCTACTTCGAGTGGATGCCGGTGCGGCCCTCCACCGCGGGCACCACCTACCGCAGACTGGCCTTCGGCAACCTCGCCGACCTGCACCTGCTCGACCTGAGATCCTTCAGATCGCAGCAGGTCAAGCCGGGCAACGGCAAGGCCGACGACCCGGACCGCACGATCACCGGGCGCGCCCAGCTCGACTGGCTCAAGGCCGGGCTCGCCTCCTCCGGCACCACCTGGCGCCTCGTCGGCAACCCGGTGATGATCTCCCCCTTCGCCTTCGGCGCCCTCCCCGCCCACCTGCTGGAGCCGCTCGCCAAGCTGCTGGGCCTGCCCGCCGGCGGCATCGCCGCCAACACCGACCAGTGGGACGGCTACACCGACGACCGGCGCGAGCTGCTCGGCCACCTCGACGAGCGCGGGATCCGCAACACCGTCTTCCTCACCGGCGACATCCACATGGCCTGGGCCAACGACGTGCCGAAGAAGGCCGCCACGTACCCGCTCTCGCCGTCCCTCGCCACCGAGTTCGTCGTCACGTCGGTGAGCTCCGACAACCTGGACGACCTCCTGGGCGTGGCCCCGCACACCGTCTCGCTCGCCGCGGTCGCCGCCATCAAGGCCGCCAACCGGCACGCGAAGTGGGTGGACATGGACTCCCACGGCTACGGCGTCCTCGACATCACACCGGCGCAGGCGCAGATGGACTACTACGTCCTCTCCGACAAGCGGGACCCGAAGGCGACGGCGGAGTGGACCCGCTCGTACCGGACGCGCTCGGGCACGCAGCACGTGGAGCGCGCGGACGCGCCGGTGCGGTGACGCCGGGCGCTAGCCGCCGATCTCCTCCAGGAAGGACAGGGCCACGCGCCACGCCGCCTCCGCGGCCTCGGCGTCGTAGTCCGCGAGGTCCGGGTCCGTGAACAGGTGCCCCGCCCCGGGGTACCTGTGGACCTCCACGTCCGCCCCGGCCCGGCCCATGCGCAGGTACCAGGCGTTCAGCCAGTCGTGCGGCTCGAACGGGTCCGGGTCGGCGACGTGCAGCTGGACGGGCAGCTCGTCCACGGACGCGCCCTCGGCCAGGTCCGACGTGCCGTGCAGGAGCAGCAGGCCGCGCGCCTTCTCGTCGCCCAGCGCCAGGTTCTGCGCGATCGCCGCGCCGAGCGAGAAGCCGGCGTAGACCAGCCCGCGGTCCGACAGGGGGGCGACCGCCGTGATCGCGCGGCGCAGCAGCTCCTCGTGGCCGATCTCGTCCTTGATGGCCATGCCGTCCTCGACCGTCTCCGCCGTCCGGCCCTCGTAGAGGTCCGGCACGTGCACCTCGTGCCCGGCGGCGCGCAGGCGCTCGGCGGCGGCGTGCACGGCCGGCCTCGGACCGTAGGCCGAATGAAAAAGGACAATCGTGGTAGAGGACGCCACTGGAGTCACTTCCTAACAGGTGGATCGCGTGCCCCCATCGTGCCAGCTACGGTCGGGGGGAGGCGCCACCCGGTGAGCAGCGGCCAGCCGGAAGGAGCTGAGGTGTCCATGGAGGGCGTACTGCGTCCCCTGTCCGTCGTCGGCGGAGCGTTGATCGTCACCCTGGTCGTGGGGTGGCTCGCCGACCACGTGCTGCGCAGGGTCGACGCCCGGCACCCCGAGACCCCGCTGTGGAACCTGCTCCGCCGCTGCCGCCTGCCGCTGCAGGTCGTGCTGTGCACGGCGCTGCTGCGCGGCAGCTTCCGCTCGGCCGGCGTCCTGGAGAAGCACGAGGACGCCGTCGGGCAGGTGCTGACGCTCGTGCTGATCGGCGCCTGCGCGTGGCTGCTGGTGCGGGTCGCCGTCGCCATAGTGGAGGCCTCCTACGCGCGCTACGCCGCCCGTGCGGCGGACGCGGCCCGGGTGCGGCGCGTACGGACGCAGGTGACGCTGATCCAGCGGGTCGTCACGGCGGCCGTGTGCGTGGTGGCGGTGGCGGCGATGCTGCTGACGTTCCCGGCGATGCGGACGGCCGGGGTGTCCGTGCTGGCCTCGGCCGGGCTCATCGGCATCGTCGCCGGTGTGGCGGCGCAGTCGACCCTCGCGAACCTCTTCGCCGGGCTGCAGATCGCCTTCGGCGACATCGTGCGGATCGGGGACACCGTCGTCGTCGACGGCGAGTGGGGGCGCGTGGAGGAGATCACGCTCACCTACCTGGTCGTCACCACCTGGGACGAGCGGCGCATCACGATGCCGGTCTCGTACTTCACCAGCCGGCCGTTCGAGAACTGGTCCCGCAGCAACCCGCGGATGACCGGCACGGTCTTCCTGCACCTCGACCACTCCGCGCCGATAGACCTGATGCGGGACCGGCTCTACGAGATCCTGGGCGGCCTGCCCGAGTGGGACGGGCGCTCCTGGAGCCTGGTCGTCACCGACACGACACCGTCGACGATCCAGGTGCGGGCGCTGGTGACGGCGAAGGACGCGGACGACATCTGGACGCTGCGGTGCGTGGTGCGGGAGCGGTTGATCGAGTGGCTGCGGCGGGAGCATCCGTACGCGCTCCCGCGCATCAACACGGCGCCGGCGCCGGGCCTGGAACAGGCCCCGGACCGGCACCAGGCACCGCCCACGGCGGAGGACATCGGCCCGGGCCCCGGCACGACGTAGGCTCCGCCGGGGTGCTCGTACGTACGGGGTGCGGCGGGTCCGGCACCGCCGGGCTGCACCGTCGTGGCTGATCGCCGCTGCGGCGGATTTTTCTTGCCTGCGGCAAGGGACCGCTGCCCGGCACCGGCTCTCTTGCCGGCAGGCAAGTCATTCCCGCCGCAGCGGCGATCAGCCACCGCGGCGCAGCCCGGCGGTGCCGGAGCCGCAGCAACCCGTACGTACAGCCGACCCGGCGTCAGCCACGAAGGCTGCGGACGTCCAAGTGGCGCAGCACCCGGTCCACCGCCTCCGGGTCGATGCCCGGTTCCGAGCGGGCCGCGAGGACCTCCCGCCGCGCGGCGGACAGCATCTCGTTCTCGATGCGGTGCATCGCCCGGATCCTCTGCACCCGCTGCGCCTGCGCCTCGCGCCGCTCCTCGTCGATCATGTCGGGGCTGATCCGGGCGGCCATGTCGTAGGCGCGCCGGCCGAGCATCTCCATCATGTCCTCGGGGAGGTCCTCCTCGTCCACGATCTCCCACAGGCGGTGCTTCGCGGCCTTCGTGGCGCGGATGGCCAGTGCCCGCTCCAGCTCCCGGCTCGCGTCGGAGTCGGCTCGCACGCCGAGCCGTTTGACCAGCAGCGGGAGGGTCATGCCCTGGACGACGAGGGTGCAGATGATGACGGCGAAGGCGATGAAGAGGATCTCGTCGCGGGCGGGGAAGGGGGAGCCGTCGTCCGTTTTGAGGGGAATGGCGAGGGCGAGCGCCACGGAGGCCACGCCGCGCATCCCGGACCACCACATCACGACGGTCTCGCGCCAGCTGACCGGGATGTCCTCGTCGACGTCCCGGATCTTGTGGAGCTTCTTGGCGAGCCAGGCGGCGGGCAGCAGCCACAGCAGCCGTACGCCCACCACGGCCCCGACGATCATGCCGCCGATGCCCAGCATCTCGCCCCAGCGGCCGGTCGCGGTGGCGATGGCGTTGTGGAGCTCCAGGCCGACCAGGCCGAAGGCGACGCCGGTGACGAGGGTGTCGATGATCTCCCAGAAGGTGTGCCCGGCGAGCCGCCCCAGGACGTCGTCGGCATCGGTCGCGTACTCGGCGAGGAAGAGCGCGGTGGTCAGCACCGCGAGCACGCCGGAGCCCTTGAGCTCCTCGGCGAGGACGTAGGCGACGAAGGGGACCAGCAGCGTCAGCCCGATCTGGAGGGTCGCGTCGCCGAGGACGTCCATCAGCTTCTTCGCGGCCCACCCGAGCGCGAGCCCGACCGCGAGGGCCACGACGGCGGAGAGCACCAGTTCGGCGACGGCCCGGGAGGGGGAGAAGTGGCCGCTGACGGCGGCGCCGATGGCCACGTGGTAGAGGACGATGGCGGTGACGTCGTTGAAGAGGCCCTCGCCCTCCAGGATGGAGACCAGGCGGCGGGGCAGCCCCAGGGAGCCCGCGACGGCGGTGGCGGCGACCGGGTCGGGCGGGGCGACGAGCGCGCCCAGCGCCACGGCGGCGGCCAGCGAGACGCCGGGCACGACCGCCTCGGCGACGGCGGCGACGGCCGCGGTCGTGACGAACACGAGCGCGACCGCCAGGAGGAAGATCGGCCGGCGGTTGGCGGCGAACTGCCGCCAGGAGGTGCGCTGGGCGGAGGCGTAGAGCAGGGGCGGCAGCACCAGCGGGAGGATGAACTCCGGCGGGATGTCCACGTTGGGCACGAACGGCAGCAGCGCGAGGGCGATCCCGCCGAGCGTCATCAGCACCGGCGACGGCAGTCCCAGCCGGTCCCCCAGCGGAACCGTGACCAGCGCGCCGAACAGCAGCACGAACAGCAGCGCGAGCTGGTCCACGGAGGCCCTCCGGGCGGGTCGGGGCGGTCGAGCAGGCCTCCAGCCTGCCTCACTCGCTTCCCGCCCGCCTCACGGGCCCTGGACAAGGTGCGCGCCGAGAGCGCGTAGCAGCGGACGCGGGA
>NZ_JBPQTW010000305.1:0-6551 GCF_051386535.1 Streptomyces sp. URMC 127 | reverse complement strand
GCTCCGCCGCGCCTGCTGCCGGTGACGCGCAGCAGACGCCCGCGGAGCCCCATGCGACCGTGCACGGGGCAGGCGACACCCCCGTGCCGTCGCACGGCGCAGCGCCGGTCCCCCCGGCTCCGGTGCCGGCCGTTCCGCAGCCGGAGACCCCGGTGCCGCCGGCGCCCAACGCCCCTGCACCGCAGGACGGGTACGGATACCCGCGCCCCGGCATGCACGGTGCCTCTGCGCCCGTGCCGCCGCCCCTCGACGGCTCCCCGCGCCCGGATGCCCACAGCGCACCGAACGGCGCAGCGCCCGGCCCGTACGCGGCCGCTCCCGCCCCGCAGGACGGCTACGGGTACCCGCGTCCTGAGACGCATGGGGCGCCCGCTCCGGCGCCTCATGCGTTCCCGCCGGCGCCCCCTGCCCAGCCGCAGCAGCCCGCCGTTCTGCCTCCCGCGCAGAACACGACCGCCCCTGCACCGCAGGGCCTCACCGGCCCGCATGAGGCCCCCGCACCGGCCGTGCCGCCCATGCCGAACCCTCAGGCTCCGCAGGGCGGTTACGGGTACCCGCACGCCGACGCCGCCGCGCCTCATGCCCCGGTGCCTCCCGCGCTCGACGGCGCCCCTCGTGCCGACGCGCACGGGGCCCCCGTGCCGCCGCCCCTCGACGGCTCCCCGCGCCCCGACGCCCAGCAGGCTGCGGCTGCTCCGGCACCGGTGCCCCCTGCCGAGGGGCAGCAACTCCCGCACGCCCAGAACGGCTTCAGCGGCTCCCCTGCGCTGCCTCCGGCCGTGCAGGCGCAGCCCGGCCCCACGGGCGCGCATGAGGCGGCGGCAGCAGCGCCTGCCCCCGCCCCCTACCCGTACGCCCAGACCCCCTATGGCGACGGCGGCGCCGCGCCCGCCCAGGAGGGGGCGCAGGGCGGAGTGCCCAGCGACCCGCGCGCCGGGGGGTGGCCCACGGTGACGCCGGAGCAGCGGCAGCGTTCGGTGCACGGGGCGCCGCTCGGATTCACCGCCTCCATGGAGCTGTCCTCGGAGCGGCTGCTGCGCAGCAAGCCGAAGCCGAAGAAGCAGATCGCCACGCCCCGCTTCAAGTTCGGCGGCAAGAAGGAGGAGGCGGAGCGGCAGCGCAAGCTGGAGCTGATCCGTACGCCCGTCCTCTCCTGCTACCGGATCGCCGTGATCAGCCTCAAGGGCGGCGTCGGCAAGACGACCACGACCACCGCGCTGGGTGCGACGCTCGCCAGCGAGCGGCAGGACAAGATCCTCGCGATCGACGCCAACCCCGACGCGGGCACACTGGGCCGCCGCGTGCGGCGCGAGACGGGCGCGACGATCCGCGACCTCGTCTCGGCGATTCCCAGCCTGCACAGCTACATGGACATCCGCCGGTACACCTCGCAGGCGCCCTCCGGCCTGGAGATCATCGCCAACGACGTGGACCCGGCGGTCTCCACGACCTTCAACGACGAGGACTACCGGCGGGCGATAGACCTGCTGGGCCGGCAGTACCCGGTCATCCTCACCGACTCGGGTACCGGTCTCCTCTACAGCGCCATGCGCGGCGTCCTCGACCTCGCCGACCAGCTGATCATCGTCTCCACGCCGTCCGTCGACGGCGCGAGCAGCGCCAGCACTACGCTCGACTGGCTCCATGCGCACGGCTACGCCGAGCTCGTCTCGCGCAGCGTCACGGTCATCTCCGGGGTGCGCGAAACCGGCAAGATGATCAAGGTTGAGGACATCGTGTCGCACTTCGAGCAGCGGTGCCGCGGCGTGGTCGTCGTCCCGTTCGACGAGCACCTGGCGACCGGTGCCGAGGTCGACCTGGAGATGATGCGGCCCAAGACGCGCGAGGCCTACTTCAACCTCTCGGCCATGGTCGCGGAGGACTTCACCCGGGCCCAGCAGCAGCGCGGCGTATGGGGCGGGGAGCACGCCCAGCCCCAGCAGGCCGCTCCCATGGGGCAGATGCCCGCCGCCCCGTACGCCCCCGAGCAGCCGCAGCAGCCCGGCCAGCCGGCCGCCGCCCCGTACCACCCCTACGGCCCGCAGGGCCCGTACGGAGGCGCGCAGCCGGGCCCGTACGCGCAGCCCGGGCAGCCGGGCGCGCCGGGCGGGTACGGCTACCCGCAGCAGTAGCGCCGCACGGAGCGGAACAACAGGAGGGGCCCATGCGGCGATCGCCGCATGGGCCCCTCCTCACAACTCCGGCGGAGCGACACCGGCCCTCAGGCGGCGTCCTTCTCCTTCTCGTAGGCCGCCACCATGTCCCGCGCCCGCTTCACGTCGCCGGCCATGCACAGCAGCAGCGCCTCGATCGACTCGAACTTCTCCATGCCGCGCAGGTAGCCCAGGAAGTCCACCGCCGCATGGAGCCCGTAGAGGTCGAGGTCCGTCCGGTCGATGGCGTACGCCTCGACGGTGCGCTCCGTGGCGTCGAACTGCACGTTCGTGCCGACAGAGATCGCCGCGGGCATCGACTCGCCGCCCACGGTCAGCCAGCCGGCGTAGACGCCGTCGGCCGGGATCGCGGTGTGCGGCAGCGTCTCCACGTTGGCCGTCGGGTAACCGAGCTCCCGGCCGCGCTGCGCGCCGCGCACCACGACGCCCTCGACACGGTGCGGGCGGCCGAGGATCTCCATAGCGCCCGCGACGTCGCCCTCGGCGACCAGCCGGCGGGTCAGGGTGGAGGAGAACGGCTCCCCGCCGCCCGCCTCGCCGCTCACGTGGAGGTCGATGACCTCGACGCCGTAGTCGTACGTGGCGCCGAGCTCGGCGAGGAAGTCGACGGTGCCCGCGGCCCGGTGGCCGAAGCGGAAGTTGGGGCCCTCCACGACGAGCTTGGCGTGCAGCTTGTCGACCAGGACCTTCACCACGAACTCGGCGGGCGAGAGCTTCGAGAACTCCGCCGTGAAGGGCAGGATCAGCACCGCGTCGACGCCCAGCCCGGCCATGAGCTCCGCACGCCGGTGGTGCGGCGCCAGCAGCGGCGGGTGGCTGCCCGGGCGGACCACCTCGCTCGGGTGCGGGTCGAAGGTCACCACGACCGACGGCACGCCGAGCTCGCGCGCCCGCTCCACGGCCCGCCCGATGATCAGCTGGTGCCCGCGGTGCACACCGTCGTACGAGCCGATGGTGACGACGCTGCGCCCCCAGTCCTGGGGGATGTCCTCCAAGCCACGCCAGCGCTGCACTGTGCCCGCTCCTCGCCCGAACCCGAACTTTTGTCTGTCGATATACGCAGGACTAAGAGTGCCATGCCGGTTCGCGGCGCCCAGCATCGGCCGGTCCTGTGACTGTCAGGTCAGGGGAGTCCTCCCGCCCCGTGTGCTCCGCGGGGCCCTCCTCCCCCGCCCAGGCGGTGAGCTTGATGCGCGCCCGCGGGCCCACCACGACGGCCCACTGCGCGGGAGCGGAGCGCAGCCAGCGGAGCACCTGTTCGCCGAAGGCGGGGATCTCGCGGGACAGCTGCACCATGCGGCGGTCGAAGCATGCCGCACCTTCGGGGCTGCGGGCCATCAGGAGGCCGGTGCGGTGCACGAGGTCGCGGGTGCGGGCCTCGGTGCGCTCGGCAGCTCCTGCGGCCACGGCGCGCAGAAGGGCGTCGAGGACGGTGACGTCGCGCTCATAGGGCCCGTACTGCTCGCGCTCCAGCAGCACCTCCAGGAGCTCCTGACGCAGCGGCCTGGACAGCGGCGTGCCCGGGAAGGCCAGGACGGGGGCCAGGGCGCGGCGCACCTGGGGCGGGCGGCTGCTGAGCAGGTGGACGACGAGCGGGAAGAGCACGGAGCGTGCCGAGGGGCCCTCCTCGAGCCGGCGATCCACGAAGGCGGCGGCAAGCCCGGCGCCCTCGGGATGGTGCTCGACGTACTCCTGCACGAGGGCCGCGGCCCTCCGGGCGAGGGCGGGCGTGGTGACCTCGGCGAGGGTGCGCAGCACGTCGGCGGGCCCGTCGCCGCGTACGTAGAGCCGCGCGCGGAAGGCGGCGAGGACGGGCTCGGGGTGGGTGGTCAGGGCCGGGGCGAGGGCACCGGCCGGAAGGTGCGGGTCGCAGGCCGCGAAGAGGTCGAGGGCGCGCTGGAGGTGCTTGGCGCGGGTCTCGTGGTCGCGGACGAGCAGGGCGAGCGCCGTGCCGTGCAGGGCCCCCTCCGCGGGGCGGGCCAGCAGGGCGAGCGCTGCGTAGCGCAGCAGCTCGCGGTCGGCGGCGGTGATCACGTGGGGTGCGGCCTTGAGGGCGTACGCGGCGGCCGCCACGTGCCGCTCGATGCGGTCGTCGTGGGCCCACCGGTCCACGGCGCGGCAGATCGCGGACGGCTCGTCCTCGGCGAGGGCGGCGAGGAGCTCGTCCGCACGGGGGTGGGCGGCGTCCACGAGGGCCTCGGCGAGGTCGTCGACGGCACGGTGCCGGTGGGTGTGGAGGAGCACCTGAGCGGCGGTGGAGACCGTGAGCCTGAGGTGATCGCCGTACGGGGCGGCCTGCAGGGGGCGCTCGTCGGAGAACCAGCGGCACAGCAGGGCCTGCGCGGCGCACGGGTCCTCGGCGAGGACGGTCATGACGGCAGGCAGGAAGCGGTCCGTGTGCGGCGGCTGAGGTGTGTGCTGAGGCTGCACGGGGCCCGGCGCGGAGCTCTCCAGGGCATGGGGCTGGTACGGGCTCTGGCCGGGGGGCGGCGCGTCCGCGGGGAGCAGCAGCCGGAGCAGGTCGAGCCGCTCGGCGAGCCCGAGGGGCAGCCGGAGCCAGAACCAGGGCCCGAACTCGGCGAGCCCGCCCAGGGATCCCGTCGCCCCGCTGTCGAAGCCGCCCAGGGCCAGGGAACGCGCCGTGAGGCGCTCGGCGAGCAGCCTGAGGGCCCCCAGGTACGGAGTGGCGTCGGGAACGCGCAGGAGGGTCTCACCGAGGAGGTGCGCCGCCCACCAGGCGGGATCGGGGAGCGCGGGGCGCCCCTCGCCGTCCGCGGCGGCGGGCTGCCCGGACGGCGGGAGCGCGGCCACGGCGTCGACCAGGGCGCCCAGGCGGCGGGCGAGCGCATCCGGCCCGGAGCGCCGCGCCAGGAGGAGGAGCGCCTGGAGGACAGGGCCGATGCGGTGGCGGGGCACGGGCAGCGGCTTGCGGGCCTTCTGCCGGGCCGCGCGGCGGCTGCGGCGGCGTGCGGCCGTGGAGCGCGGGGCGCGGCTGGATCCGGGGGGCGGCGGCACGTGGCCCTCCAGTGCCGGCCCGCCGCCCGGGCGGGACGGCAGCCGGGCGTCGTGCTCACCGGAGCCGTCCTCGGCCTCGTACCAGCGGTGGACCAGGGTGTGCAGGGCGGCGTCGAGGTCGAGGTGGG
The DNA here is from genome assembly GCF_051386535.1 of Streptomyces sp. URMC 127. NCBI lineage: Bacteria > Bacillati > Actinomycetota > Actinomycetes > Kitasatosporales > Streptomycetaceae > Streptomyces > Streptomyces sp. URMC 127. The sequence goes on along the minus strand of NZ_JBPQTW010000305.1, from coordinate 1,234 downwards.
CGCCCTGCAGCCAGTCGGCGAACTCCTCGTGCGCGAAGCGGTAGCCGGTTCCGGCCGGGACGAGCAGGCCCTCCGTGAGGACGGCCGAGGCCCAGCCGTTGCGCCACGGGAAGAGCTCCTCGAAGGCCTCGCGCTCCAGCTCCCCCTGGCCGGGCCCCAGGCACCGGCGGGCCGCCTCGTGCACTTGGCCGGCGACGCGCGCGGCGAGCCGGCGCACTGCCGTGCCGCGCAGCGCGGGGCGACGCCCGGCGGCCAGCCGGACGGCGATGCGCAGGCAGACGAGGTCCAGGTAGGCGGAGAAGATGTCCCAGCGGTCGGGGGGCCGCGCCCCGTCCTCGCCGGTCCTTCCGCCGGGCGCGGTCCCGCCGGGGAGCGCCGCCCGCACCTCGGAGAGGAGCCGGAGGGCGAGCGGGTGGGCGGCGTCCGTGGGGTGGATGGCGTCCGGCGGGATGCCGTAGAGGGCGCGGGCCCGCTCGGCCTGCAGGGGGCCGAGGTCGGTCAGGCTCACGCACGGCGGGAGGCTGCGCGGGGTGGCGGAGGCCGTCGACGCGTGGAGCGCCGTCCGGGGGAAGAGCGCGCCAGCCGTCTCCCAGTGCTCGGGGCGGCAGGCGACGACGAGCCGGGCGGACGTCTCCTCCAGCCACGCGGCGGTCGCCGCGGTCCAGGCCGGCAGAGCGTGCGCGAGAACGGGCGGGACCTCTTCGGGGCCGTCCAGAACGATGAGGAGAGGCCGCCCCACGCGGTGCCCCAGCGCGGCCACGGCCTCGGGAGTGGCCTCGGCGGGGTCGCCCACCGTGCCGGCAGCCCCTGCGGAGGCCGTGACGATCCGTGCGGCCGCTGCGAGGGCCCGTGCGACCGCGTCCCGGAGGCTGGTGTCGCCCTCCTCCAGGTCCGCCCCGCGCAGCCAGAGTGTGGGAGCCGGTTCGGCGCCCCGTGCGCGCCGCGAGGCGAGGGAGAGGAGCTCGGTCGTACGGCCCGTGCCGGGACCGCCGACGAGCCCCAGGACGGCAGCCCCGGCGCTGTCCGCGGGCTCCGGGTCGCCGGAGGACGGGGGCGCGGGGGGCTCCGGCGGGTCGGCGGAGCTCCGCGCGCCGGGGAGGTCGCCGATCCAGCGCCCTCCGGGGCCGCCGCCCGGTGTCCCGCGCCAGGCGCTCGGCGGGACGGTCACCACCAGGGCGCCGGGTGCTCCCGTGCCGGCCGGGGCGGGCGCGGGTTCGTCGGGCGGCGGCCCCGG
>NZ_JBPQTW010000304.1:0-6665 GCF_051386535.1 Streptomyces sp. URMC 127 | reverse complement strand
GGGGTATGAGGGGTGGTTGCGGCGGGGCGGGGATCCGACCGCAGTCGTGGACCCCCGCTGGCCCCTCCGCTAACCACCCATTCCGCCGGACCCTCGCCATGGCGGCTTGTCGCCGTGGCGGCGGGGGGTTTCAGCGGGGCTGAAGCCGCCGGGGGGAGCGAGCGCGCCCCGTCAGGGGCGCGGGGCTGTGTCGATTTGCGGCTCCGCCGCGCGGGCACGACCAGCCACGCAGGGGTCGCGCCCCGCTAGGGGCGCGGGGAACTGCGCGATCAGCCACAGACGGCCCGCAGTCGGCCGACAACCTGCCCGGCAGGCGCGGCCCCGCAGGGAGCCCCGCCCCGGACGGCCGGGCCGTCCGCGCCATCGGAACCGTCAGAACGGATACCACCGCACCCCCGCATCCCCCTCCCTCAAAGACGCCACCCGCCGAGCAAACTCCGTACGGGCCGCCGCGTTCGCCGGCGCATGCTGCGCCACCCACGCGCAGCTCGCCGTCTCCCGGGCGCCCCGCAGGACCCCGCAGCCCGCCCACTCCCGCACGTCCCAGCCGTACGCCCGCACGAAGGCGTCGTAGGCCGCGCCGGGCAGGCCGTAGCGGTCCTTGCTGAGGGCGAGGACGACGAGGTCGTGCTCGCGCAGGTCGCCGGAGAAGGTCTCCAGGTCCACCAGGACGGGCCCGTCCGGGCCCATGTGCACGTTGCGCGGCAGGGCGTCCCCGTGGATCGGCCCGCGCGGCAGGTGCGGGGTCAGCGCGGCGGCCTCCGCCGCGAACGCGTCCCGCCGCTGCCGCAGGTACGCCGCGTCGGCCGGGTCGATCGCCTCGCCCGCCAGCCGCAGCCACCGCTCCACGCCGCCGAGCAGATCCCGCGGCGGCAGGGCGAAGTCCGGCTCCGGCAGGGCGTGGATGACGCGCAGCAGCGCGGCGAGGTCGGCGGGCCCCGCCGGACGCCCGGCGTCGGCCAGGCGGTGCCAGAGGGTCACGGGCCGGCCCTCGGCCACCCGCGGCGCGGGCTCGGCGGCGCGCACCGCCGGCACGCCGTGCCCGGCCAGCCAGGCGGCCACGCGCAGCTCGTGCCGCGCCCGGTCCAGCAGTGAGGCGTCCCGGCCCACCTTGGCGACGAGCCCGCCGCCGGCGAAGACCGCGTTCTCGCCGAGCGAGAGCAGGGCCGCGTCCGCGGGCATCTCCGGCACCGCCGCCGCGAGCAGGGCCCGCGCCCGCTGTTCCGTGAATGCCGTGTCTTCCACCGCGCCCGCCACCGCTTCCCTGCTTTCCGTGCTTTCCGTGTGCACCTTGCCGACCTGCCGACCTGCCGACCTGTCGGCCTGCTGACCTGCCGGTCTGCCACGCTACCGGCTCTCCCGGCAGTGGCCGAAAGTGATCGCCCGGCGGCGCGCCGACCGCGCGGCCGTCCCGGCGGCCCGGAGGCGGCGCTGTTCACCCGGCGTTCTCATCAGCGCTCTCCCCGCGCTCAGTTGATGCCGCGTCAGTGCCCAAATTGCCGCCGTTCAAAGGGTTTTGGCATTACGCAACGACGTTGCCTATGTCACAAAAACCCGAGGGGGTTGAACTGCCCGCGTCAAATCCGACAGGGTTTCGAAGCACCCGGAGCGACCCCTTCCGTCACTCCGGGTGTGCACTGACTCATGCTCAATTCCCCCCACAACAGCACGAGGAGGAAACCTCGTCATGGCAGCACACAAGCGCGCCGGCCGGCGACGGCTGATCCTTGCGATATCCGCCGCGACCGCCGTCACCGCAGGGGCCACGCTCATGGCCCTGCCGGCCGGCGCCGCCCCCGCCCCCGAAGGCACCGTCTACGGCACCGAGTCCAAGGACGCCATCGACGGCAGCTACATCGTCCTGCTGAAGGACGGCGCCGACGCCAAGGGCGGCAAGGAGGGCGTGGCCGCGAAGTCCGTGTCCGCGCAGGGCGGCGACCTCGCCCAGCGGTACGGCGGCAAGCTCGGCCGCACCTACGACTCGGCCGTCCACGGCTTCTCGGCCAGCGGCCTCGACAAGACCGAGGCCAAGCGGCTCGCGGCCGACCCGGCCGTCGCCAAGGTCGTGCAGAACCACCGCTTCAAGGCCACCGCCACCCAGGAGGCCCCACCCTCCTGGGGGCTGGACCGCATCGACCAGACCGAGACCAAGGGCGACGGCAAGTACGCCTACCCCGACGGCGCCGGCGAGGGCGTGACCGCGTACGTCATCGACACCGGGGTCCACATCAGCCACAAGGACTTCGGGGGCCGCGCCTCCTTCGGCTTCAACGCCGTCGACAAGAGCGACAAGGCCGAGGACGACAACGGCCACGGCACGCACGTCGCCGGCACCATCGCCGGCACGGCGCACGGCGTCGCCAAGAAGGCCAAGATCGTGGCCGTCAAGGTGCTGGACGGCCAGGGCTCCGGCTCCACCGAGCAGGTCGTCGCCGGCATCGACTGGGTCACCAAGAACCACAAGGGCCCCTCGGTCGCCAACATGAGCCTCGGCGGCGGCGCGGACGAGGCGCTCGACGCGGCCGTGCAGAAGGCGATCGCCTCGGGCGTCACCTTCGCCGTCGCGGCGGGCAACGAGTCCTCGGACGCGGGCAACAGCTCCCCGGCCCGGGTGAAGGAGGCCATCACGGTCGCCTCCTCCACCAAGGACGACCAGCAGTCCGACTTCTCCAACTTCGGCAGCGTGGTCGACCTCTACGCCCCCGGCTCGGACATCACCTCCGACTGGAACGACAGCGACTCCGGCACCAAGACCATCTCCGGTACGTCGATGGCCACCCCGCACGTGGTGGGCGCCGCCGCGGTCTACCTGTCGGCCCACAAGGACGCCACCCCGGACCAGGTCGCGGCAGCTCTCGTCAAGGGTGCCACTTCGGACAAGATCTCCAGCCCGAGCGCGGGCACGCCCAACAAGCTGCTGAAGGTCACCGAGTAGAACCGGGCAGTCCGCACAGCAGGACAGCAGCACAGCCCATCGGCCGGGCGCCGCGCCCCACCCCCACGGGGCGCGGCGGCCGTGCCGTTCCCGGAATCCCGCGCCGCAGCGGCGGGATCAGGCCGGGCGGCCGAGCGCCGCCCGCAGCCCCTCGGGGGCGGCAGCCCCCGCCACGCCTTCCTCCCGGTAGCGCCGCACCACCAGCGCCACCACCTCGGGTGCCGCCCCCAGCACGTCCGCCAGGACATCCGCGCCGCCCTCCGCCGCCCCCCGCGCGATGCGGTCCGGGAGCCGGCCGGGCGCGAGGACGTACGGGGCGACCGCCACCCGGCGGGCCCCCTCGGCGCGCAGCGCCCGCACGGCGTCCGCGACGCGCGGCAGGGAAGCGGAGGCGAACGCGGGCCGCACGGCGCACCAGCCGGTACGCCGCCACTCCCGCGCGATTGCTGCGATCACCGCGCTCGCCTCCGGGTCGGAGGAGCCCGCCGAGGCCAGGACGACCCCGGTCAGGCCCCGGTCGGGCGTGAGCCCGGCTTCGTGCAGCCGCCGCTCCAGGGCGGCGGTCAGCAGGGGCGACGGCCCCAGCACTCCCGCCTGCCGCACCCGCAGGCGCGGCAGGCATGCTGTTGCCGCCCGCAGCACCGCCGGGATGTCGGCCTTGGCGTGGAAGGCGCGGGTCAGCAGCAGCGGCAGGGCCACCACGTCCCGTACGCCCTCCGCCGCAAGCCGCTCCAGCACCTGCGGCACGCCCGGCACGCAGAAGTCGAGGAAGCCCACCTCGACCCGTACGCCGGGCAGCGCGGCGGCCACCTCCTCCCGCAGGGCGAGGACGGTGGCGGCGTGGCGCGGGTCGCGGCTGCCGTGGGCGACGAGGAGCAGGGGCGGAGCGGTCACCGGGCCGCCGCGGCCAGTCCGCGCGTCCGCAGCACCCGGCGCTCCAGCGGGCTGAAGACGGCCAGGTCGATGGCGATGCCGACGAACAGGATGAGCAGGATCCCGAGCAGGACGCCCGGCATGTCGGAGTCGGTGCGCGCGTTCTCCAGGTACTGGCCGAGCCCCAGCCCCAGGTCGGGCGAGGAGGCGATCAGCTCCGCGGCCATGAGGGACCGCCACGAGAAGGCCCAGCCCTGCTTCAGCCCGGCGATGTAGCCGGGGAGCGCCGCGGGCAGCAGCACGTGCCGGGCGCCGCGCAGCCCCGTCGCGCCCATCGTGCGGCCCGCCCGCAGGTACAGCGGCGGCACCTGGTCGATGCCGGACACCAGGCCGTTGGCGATGGACGGCACCGCGCCGAGCAGGATCACCGCGTACATCGCCCCGTCGGTGATGCCCAGCCAGATCACCGCGGCGGGCACCCAGGCGACCGACGGCAGCGACTGCAGACCGGACAGCACGGGGCCGAGCGCGGCCCGTACGAACTTCACGCGCGCGACGACCAGGCCGAGCGGCGTGCCGAGGGCGAGGGCGGCGGCGAAGCCCAGCAGGCCGCGCGAGACGGACGTCCAGACGATGTCCAGGAGGGTGCCCCGCAGCCACAGCTCCCTGAGGCTGTGCCAGACCGCGGAGGGGTCGGGCAGCTTGTAGTCGTCGGTGACCTCCGCGACGACCAGCAGCTTCCACACCGCGAGCACCAGGACGACCGCGGTGAGCGGCGGCAGGACCTTGTGCAGCAGCACCTTCGCGAAGGGGGTGCGTTCGACCGGCACCGCGTCCAGGGCGTCGAGCCCGGCCTCCAGGCCGGCCAGGTCGTGCGGGCTCCCCGAGGCGCTCCGGGGGCCGGTCTCAGTGCTGGCCATGGCGGCGGATCTCCCCACGCAGTTCTTCGGTGATCTCGACGGACAGGTCCGCCACCGCCGCGTCCTCGATGCGGCGGGGCTGGGGTATGTCCACGGCCCACTGCCGGGCCACCCGCCCGGGCCGGGAGGACAGCAGCACGACGCGCTCCGCGAGCCGCACGGCCTCGCGGACGTTGTGGGTGACGAACAGCACCGACAGCGACGTCTCGGACCAGATGCGGGTCAGCTCGTGGTGCAGCACGTCCCGCGTGATGGCGTCGAGCGCCGCGAACGGCTCGTCCATCAGCAGGACCTGGCTGTCCTGCGCGAGAGCGCGGGCGAGCGCGACGCGCTGCCGCATACCGCCCGACAGCTGGTGCACCCGCTTGCCGTACGCCCCCGAGAGCCGTACGAGCTCCAGGAGCCGCTCCGCCTCCGCCCGCCGCTCCGCGCGCGGCACGCCGCGCAGCCGCAGCGCCAGCTCGACGTTGCGGCCGGCGGTGAGCCACGGGAACAGCGCGTGCTCCTGGAACATCAGGGCCGGGCGCCCGCCGGGCACGTCGATGCTGCCCGCGGTCGGCCGGTCCAGGCCGGCCACCAGGTTCAGCAGCGTCGACTTGCCGCAGCCCGAGGCCCCCAGGAGGCACACGAACTCGCCGGGGCGCACCTCCAGCGAGATGTCGTCCAGCACCGGCTGGGCAGCGCCGGGCCGGCCGAAGGACTTGTGGACGTGCTCGATGCGGACCGCCGCGGGCTCGCGGTCCACGAGCCCGGTCGTGCCGGTCTTGCCGGTCTTGTCGGTCGTCACTGCCGGGGCCATCCGGTCACCTCCTGGTGATGGGGCGGATACGAGGGGCGGGCGGCTACTGCTTGCCGAGCTTCGCGGCGTCCACCGCGGGCCTGCCCTCGGCCTTGAGGACCTTGTTGAGCAGCGTCAGGTCGTAGATGCCGGACAGGTCCGGCTGCTCCAGGAGGCCCGCCGACACGGCGTTCGCGGCCTCGGTCCGCAGGGTGGCGGCCAGGGGGTCGTCGAGGACCTCGATGCTGCGCCACGCCGGGTGGAGGATCTCCGCGGGCAGCTCCTTGCCGGAGAGCTTCTTCAGCGCGGCGTTCGCGGACGCCTCGGCCTTGTCCGGGTTCGCCTTGATCCAGGCGTTGGTCCGCACGGAGCCGCGCAGCACGGCCTCGACCACGTCGGGGTGCGCGTCCAGGAACTTCTGCGACACGACCACGTTGGTGATGACGAACTTCTTCTCCGGCCACAGATCCGCCTCGTCGAGGAGCACCTTGCCGCCCTCGGCGACCAGCTTCGACGCGGTCGGCTCGGGCACCCACGCCCCGTCCACCGAACCGGACTTGAAGGCGTCGGGCGTGACCTTGTTGTCCGTACGGACGACGGAGACGTCGCCCTTGCCGCTCTGCGGATCGGTCTTCCAGCCCTGCTGCGCGATCCAGTGGAGGAACGCCACGTCCTGCGTGTTGCCCTTCTGCGGGGTGGCGATCCGCTTGCCCTTCACGTCCTCGGGGGACGTGATCTTCCTGGGGTCGACGACGAGCTTCACCCCGCCCGAAGCCGAGCCCGAGACGATCCGCAGGCTCTTCCCCTTGGACTTCACGTACCCGTTGATCGCGGGGGAGGGGCCGATCCAGCCGATGTCGATGGAGCCGGCGTTGAGCGCCTCGATCTCGGACGGCCCGGCGTTGAAGGTCGTCGAGCGGAGCTTCGTGCCGCCCAGCTCCTTCTGGATCAGCCCTTCCTGCTCGCCGACCAGCGGGGTGGCGTGGGTGATGTTCGGGAAGTAGCCGATCCGTACGGTGTCGGCCGAGAGCTTCTTCGCGTTCCCCGTCCCGCCCGCGGGCCCGGCGGCGGAGTCCTTCTGCGAGCCGTAGCCGCACGCTCCGAGGGCGAGGGCCAGCAAGGGGAGGGCGGCGAGGGCCGTGAGGGCACGGCGGCGGGC
>NZ_JBPQTW010000303.1:0-6674 GCF_051386535.1 Streptomyces sp. URMC 127 | reverse complement strand
GTTACTCACCGCCGCGGCGGAAGGACACCGGCACAGCGGGGAACTCTCCCTCCGCCGCAACGGCGAGCTCCGGCGGTGCCGGATCACCCCGCGGCCGGCCCGGCACCGCCGGACAGCATGTATCCGGTTACTCACCGCCGCGGCGGAAGGACACCGGCGCAGCGGGGAACTCTCCCTCCGCCGCAACGGCGAGCCACCCGACACGGCCTGTCCGGCGGTGCCGGATCACCCCGCGGCTGGCCCGGCACCGCCGGACAGCGTGTATCCGGTTGCTCACCGCCGCGGCGGAAGGACATCGGCGCAGCCGGAAGCGTTTGCCGCCGCCGCGGTGAGCAACCCCGCACAAACCTTTCCGGCGGTGCCGGATCACCGCACCGCCACACGGCGGCCGCCGCCGCGTTTCAGGGGAGGTAGCGCTCGACCGCCGCCGGGCCCTTCTCCTCGATGAGCCGCTTCGCGCGCTCCACCCGTTCCGGTGTCACGTCCCGGCCGGAGGCCATGACCAGGTCCTCGGGGTCGATCGGCCGTTCGCCCCCGGTGTAGAGCTGCTTCAGCCGGGACGTGGTGGATCCGTCGTCCGTCTTCTCCTTCGCGGTCTTGTCCTTCACGGCGAGCCTCCTCTGCTCCGCGCGGCCCTCTTCCCCGGGGCCTGCCGCTCGGTTTTCCCTCCATCGTGTGCCTTTTGTCCGGTAAATGCACGACGAGGGCGGGCGCGGGCTTCGAGGAACAGGGCGAGGACCGCCAGCGCGCCGCCCAGCGAGGCGCTCCCCCAGGGCAGCCACGAGGTCAGCAGGAGGACGAGCCGCCGCTGGGAGGTCACCGTGGCGACGGTTGCGTCCACGTAGTCGGCGCGCATCTTCACGTGCCCGGCGAAGGCGGTGACCGGCTTCTTCTCCGGTTGCCCGGTCCACCGCAGCTCCTCGCGGTGGATCTCCTCGCCGTTGACGGGGGCGCCGGTGACCGGGTCGACCCAGAACATGCGCCGGGTCGTGTACCACCGCTCAAGGCCCAGCCCGCGCAGCGCCTCGGGCGTCATGCCGAAGGGCAGTGTTCTGGGGAAGGGCACCCGGGTCCAGGGGACGGTCTGCTCGTAGTAGGAGACGTCCAGGCCCCGGAAGGAGCGCGTGCCCCGGTAGTGGATGGGCGCGGAGGTGCGGGTCTGCATGTCGAAGTAGCGGTAGTCGCGCTTCTCGGCGAGGAACGGCCACTTGTACTCGATGCCGTCGCGCCGCACGGCCGTGCCGTCGACGTGCTCCCCGCCCGCGTGCACGGGCTGCTGGCTGTGCGCGTCGAAGACGTACCGCTCGGGGATCTCGGAGATCATCGCCCCGTCGGGCCCGCTCATGTGGGTGAGGGTGTCCCAGACGACGACGTCGCGCCCGGTTGCGCGCCGGACCTTGCGGGCCTCTTCGACGTTGCCCTTGAGCGTCTGGACGAGGGTGACCTTGGGGACGGTCTTCGGCTCCAGGCGGGCGTAGTCGACGAGGGTGGCGTCCTTCGCCTCCAGGACGGCGCTCTGGTACGTGCCCGCCGGGACCTTGGCCAGGCGCGGGAAGGCGTACCAGCGCAGCAGCGGGGCGAGGGCCGCAAGGAACACGGCCGCTCCGAGCAGGACGAGGCTCGCTCTGCGGCGCACGGCGCGGCCGGCCCGTCAGGGGTGCGCGGGGGCAGCAGTGAGCAGGGGCTTCGGCGAGGTCGTGCCCTCGGGCGGACCGAGCGCGGTGACGGCGAGGACGAGGGCGACGGCGGCGGCCAGTCCGACGGCCGCGGCGACGAGTGCGCGCATGTGAAGCCTCCCGGCGGATCGCCCCGCATCCCGAACACCTGACGTGCAGTCAGGAACAGGCAGGGCACCGTAGCAACGCACGGCGCAGAAGAGAACCACGCGTACGGCCCCTCTCCCCGCGCGGAACGCGGAGAAGAGGGGCCGTACATCAGCGCCGTACGCACATCACAGGCGCGCTCAGTGCGCGGCGGACTCCCAGTCCCGCCCCACGCCGACCGACACGTCCAGCGGCGCGCGCAGCTCGACCGCGCCCGCCATCTCGCGGCGAACCAGCGCCTCGACGGCCTCCCGCTCGCCCGGGGCGATCTCCAGCACGATTTCGTCGTGGACCTGCAGCAGCATCCGGGACGTGAGCTCCTGCGCCTCCAGCGCCTTCCCCACCCGCAGCATCGCGATCTTGACGATGTCGGCGGCGGTGCCCTGGATCGGGGCGTTCAGCGCCATCCGCTCGGCCATCTCGCGGCGCTGGCGGTTGTCGCTGTTGAGGTCCGGCAGATAGCGGCGGCGGCCGAGGATCGTCTCGGTGTACCCCGTGGCACGGGCCTCGACGACCACCCGCTGCAGATAGTCCCGCACGCCGCCGAAGCGCTCGAAGAAGGTGTCCATCAGCTTCCCCGCCTCGCCGGGCGAGATGTTCAGCTGCTGGGACAGGCCGAACGCCGACAGACCGTAGGCCAGGCCGTACGACATCGCCTTGATCTTCCGGCGCATCTCCGGGTCGACCTCGGTGCGCTCGACGCCGAAGACCTGGGAGGCGACGGTGGTGTGCAGGTCCTCACCCGAGGTGAACGCCTCGATGAGGCCCTCGTCCTCGGACAGGTGCGCCATGACCCGCAGCTCGATCTGGCTGTAGTCGGCGGTCATGAGGGACTCGAAGCCCTCGCCGACGACGAAGCCGCGGCGGATGGCCCGGCCCTCGTCCGTCCGCACCGGAATGTTCTGCAGGTTCGGGTCGGTGGAGGACAGCCGGCCCGTGGCCGCCACCGTCTGGTTGAAGGTGGTGTGGATGCGGCCGCCCGGCGCGATCGACTTGATCAGGCCCTCGACCGTGGACCGCAGCTTCGACTGCTCCCGGTGCCGCAGCATGATCACCGGGAGTTCGTTCTCCGTCTGGGCCGCGAGCCAGGCCAGGGCGTCGGCATCCGTGGTGTAGCCGGTCTTGGTCTTCTTCGTCTTCGGCAGGCCGAGCTCGCCGAAGAGCACCTCCTGCAGCTGCTTGGGCGATCCCAGGTTGAACTCGTGCCCCGCGGCCGCGTGCGCCTCCTGCACGGCCTGCTGCACCGCCGCGGCGAACTGCTGCTCCATGCGCTCCAGCCAGCCGCGGTCGGCGGCGATGCCCGCCCGCTCCATCCGGGCGAGCAGCGCGCTCGTCGGCAGCTCCACATTGCGCATCAGCTCCGCGGCGCCGACCTCCTCAAGGCGAACGGTGAACGCCTCGCCCAGATCCAGGACCGTACGCGCCCGGCCCATCAGGGCATCGGCCTCGGCCTGCTCGTCCGCGCCGAAGGCCAGCTGCCCGTCGCTCGCGGCGGCCGTGGCCAGCTCCCGCCCCAGATACTCCACCGACAGGGCGTCCAGCGCGAAGGAACGACGCCCCGGCTTGACCAGATAGGCGGCCAGCGCCGTATCCATGGTCACGCCCTCGATCGTCCAGCCGTGCTCGGCGAAGACCCGCATCGCCGCCTTGGCGTCGTGCATGACCTTCGGCGCGGCCGGATCGGCGCTCCAGCCGGCGAACGCCTTCTCATCGGCCTCGTCGAGCTCCGCCGGATCGAACCACACCGCCGGGCCCTCGCCCGTGGCCAGCGCGATCTCCGCGACCCGGCCACTGCCCAGCGACCACGCATCCACGATCGCCACACCCAGCGGCGACGCACCGTGCTCCCCGAGCCACGGCGCGAGCTCACCCGCGCCCAGCACCACGCCGTCCACCTCGGCACCGGCCGCCGGAGCAATCTCCTCCACGGCCTCCGCACCCGGATCCGCGGCCAGCAGCCGGTCCCGCAGGCCCTGGTTACGGATCTCCAGGCCCTCCAGGAACGCGATCAGCGCCTTGCGGTCGTACGCCGCACGCCGCAGGCCCTCCGGACCCACCGGCAGCTCGACATCGCGCACCATCTCCGTCAGGCGGCGGTTCAGCTTGACCGCCTCCAGGTGATCACGGAGGTTCTGCCCGGCCTTGCCCTTGACCTCCTCGACGCGCTCCACCAGCTCCGCGAACGAACCGAACTGGTTGATCCACTTCGCGGCGGTCTTCTCGCCCACGCCCGGGATGCCCGGCAGATTGTCCGACGGGTCACCGCGCAGCGCCGCGAAGTCCGGATACTGCGACGGGCTCAGGCCGTACTTCTCCTGCACCTTCTCCGGAGTGAAACGCGTCAGCTCCGAGACGCCCTTCGTCGGATACAGCACCGTCACGTCATCCGACACGAGCTGGAAGGAATCCCGGTCGCCCGTGACGATCGAGACGTGGAAGCCCTCGGCCTCGGCCTGCGTGGCCAGCGTGGCGATCACATCGTCCGCCTCGAAGCCGTCCACCGCGAAACGCGGCACCCGCATCGCATCGAGCAGATCACCGATCAGCTCGACCTGGCCCTTGAAGTCATCCGGCGTCTTCGACCGCGTCGCCTTGTACTCCGGGAACTCCTCCGAGCGCCACGTCTTGCGCGACACGTCGAACGCCACCGCGAAATGCGTGGGCGCCTCATCACGCAGGGTGTTCGCCAGCATCGACGCGAAGCCGTACACCGCATTCGTCGTCTGCCCGGCGGCCGTCGTGAAATTCTCCGCGGGCAGCGCGAAGAACGCCCGGTACGCCATCGAGTGCCCGTCCATGAGGAGCAGGCGGGGGCGACCTCCCTCCGCTGCCTCGCTGCCGGTCGGTTCGTTCGTCTTCACTGCCTTTGCTGCCACGCCCCCGATCCTGCCACGGCCCACTGACAATCCCGGCCACGGCCGACCTCGCCCCCGCACCCGCCGCCGCCCCGTGACAGGATCGGAGCCGCACGACAACCGCGCACGGAAACCCGTACGCGCCACCGCGCACCACCGACCGCTCAAGGGGGAGCGACATGGCAGGCAAGCCACCCACCGGCGATCCCGTCCAGGACGCACCGGACGTCACCGCCCCGCAGCACGCCGCCGCCGGGCTGCCCGCCGTCGCCCACTCCCTGCGCATCGCCCACCAGCAGATGGGCGCCCGCCGCACCGCCCTCACCCTCCTCAAGGTCAACCAGAAAGACGGCTTCGACTGCCCGGGCTGCGCCTGGCCCGAACCCGACAAGCGCCACACCGCCGAATTCTGCGAGAACGGCGCCAAGGCCGTCGCCGAAGAAGCCACCCTGCGCCGCGTCACCCCCGGCTTCTTCGCCCGCCACACGGTCACCGACCTCGCCGGGCGCAGCGGCTACTGGCTCGGCCAGCAGGGCCGCCTCACCCATCCCATGTACCTCGCCGAGGGCTCCGACACCTACGAGCCCGTCAGCTGGGAGCGCGCCTTCGACATCATCGCCGAGGACCTCGCCGCCCTCGGCTCCCCCGACGAGGCCGTCTTCTACACCTCCGGCCGCACCAGCAACGAAGCGGCCTTCCTCTACCAGCTCTTCGCCCGCGAGTTCGGCACCAACAACCTGCCCGACTGCTCCAACATGTGCCACGAGTCCTCCGGCTCAGCGCTCACCGAGACCATCGGCATCGGCAAGGGCAGCGTCCTGCTGGAGGACCTCCACAAAGCCGACCTGATCATCGTCGCCGGCCAGAACCCCGGCACCAACCACCCCCGCATGCTCAGCGCCCTGGAGAAGGCCAAACGCGGCGGCACGAAGATCATCACCGTCAACCCGCTCCCCGAAGCCGGCCTCGAACGCTTCAAGAACCCGCAGAACGCCCGCGGCCTCGCCGGCAGCGGCACCGCCCTCACCGACCTCTTCCTGCAGATCCGCCTCGGCGGCGACCAAGCCCTCTTCCGCCTCCTGAACCGGCTCGTCCTCGAGACCGACGGCGCCGTCGACACCGGCTTCGTCAACGAGCACACCCACGGCTTCGAGGACTTCCGGCGCACCGCCCTCACCGCCGACTGGGACGAGACCCTGCGCGCCACCGGCCTCGGCCGCGCCGAGATCGAGCAGGCCCTCGGCATGATCCTCGCCTCCAAGCGGACCATCGTCTGCTGGGCCATGGGCCTCACCCAGCACAAGCACGCCGTCCCCACCATCAAGGAAGTCGTCAACCTCCTGCTCCTGCGCGGCGACATCGGCCGCCCCGGCGCCGGCGTCTGCCCCGTCCGCGGCCACAGCAACGTCCAGGGCGACCGCACCATGGGCATCTTCGAACGCCCCGCACCGGCCTTCCTCGACGCCCTGGAAAAAGAATTCGGCTTCACCCCGCCGCGCGAACACGGCCTTGACGTCGTCCGCGCCATCCGCGCCCTCCGCGACGGACAGGCCAAAGTCTTCTTCGCCATGGGCGGCAACTTCGTCTCCGCCACCCCCGACACCCACGTCACCGAAGCCGCCGTCCGGCGCGCCCGCCTCACCGTCCACGTCTCCACCAAGCTCAACCGCTCCCACGTGGTCACCGGCGCCCGCGCCCTCATCCTCCCCACCCTCGGCCGCACCGAACGCGACCACCAGGCCGGCGGCGACCAGTTCGTCACCGTCGAAGACTCCATGGGCATGGTCCACGCCTCCCGCGGCGGCCTGAAGCCCGCAAGCCCCCACCTGCTCTCCGAACCCGCCATCGTCTGCCGCATGGCCCGGCGCGTGCTCGGCGACGCCTCCCCCACCCCCTGGGAAGACTTCGAACGGGACTACGGCACCATCCGCGACCGCATCGCCCGCGTCATCCCCGGCTTCGAGGACTTCAACGCCCGCGTCGCCCGCCCCGGCGG
>NZ_JBPQTW010000302.1:0-6676 GCF_051386535.1 Streptomyces sp. URMC 127 | reverse complement strand
ACGCCTAAGCGTCCGCCCCTTTCTCATTCCGCCGAGGCGGCGAACGCCGCCCTCGCTATCTTCAGGACGTACTTCAGCTCGCTCGAACCCGGCGGGTTGTTGTAGTTGAGGGAATACACGACCCGCCGTGAAAGATCCCGCTTCGCGAAGACCCCGTTGACGTAGCCCGGCAGGGAGCCGGTCTTGCCCCAGACGACCGTGCCGTCCGGCAGCTCCGTCCGCATGAGGCCGAGGCGGCTGAAGCAGGCGCGGCCGGGGTCGGCGGGATCACCGGTGGAGCCGGGAGCCGCGCAGTGGCGGTTGCCCGGCGCGTTGGGGACGTCCGGGAGGTCGAAGATCCGCTGTTGCTGGGAGGGCGGGAGGAGCCGTCCGCGAAAGAGCTCCGTGATGAAGCGGTCCAGGTCGGCCGCGGTGGAGATCATGCCCGCTTCGGCCCACTCGTACGGGCTCTGCTCGGTCACGTCGACGAGCGAGCCGTCCACCGTGCGGTAGCCGTGGGCGTGCGGTTCGGGGAGGGTGACGTCGTCCGCGGCGGGGACGTAGGTGTGGCGGAGGCCGAGCGGGCGGGTGATGCGGTGGCGGACCTCGTCCGCGTACGGGTGGCCGGTGACGCGTTCGATGATCAGGCCGGCGACGTGCGTGTTGATGCCGTTGTACTGCTGGGCCGTGCCGGCCGGGAAGGCCGGTGCCTGGCCGTCGACGGCCGCCTTGACGATCTGCGTGGGCGTCCAGGACCGGAAGCGGTTCTCGGCGAACCACTTGTTGGAGCCGTCCCCGTAGGTCAGCGCGGAGGGGCCCGGCAGGCCGCTGGTGTGGTCGAGGAGCTGGCCGACCTTCACGTCCTGGAAGGCGCCGGGGAGCAGTCCGGGCACGTAGCGCCGGGCCGGGGCGTCGAGGTCGACCCGGTGCTCGGCGGCGAGCTGGAGCATCACCGTGCCGGTGAAGAGCTTGGTGATGCTGCCGATGCGGAAGGAGGAGCCGGAGCGGACGGAGGCGCCGGTGGCCTTGTCCGCCGCGCCGGAGGTGCCCCACCAGTGGCCGCCGGGGCCGGCGACGCGGACCAGCGCTCCGCTCACGTCCGCGTTCGGGAAGCCGGCGATCGACTGCTCCAGTGCCTGCTTGTCCGGCCTGGATACGGCGGCGTCGGCCGCCGCGGCCGTACCCGTACCCGTACCCGCGCTCGTGATCGCGGCGAAGGCGGCGGTGAGCGCCGTGGCCAGCCGGGCGCCGTGACCGGGGGCCTTCCTCTTCAGTTGCTCCATGCCTCCGAGTCTTCCGCCCAAGATCATTCTCCGCATCGGGCATCGCCCCGACTCGCCCCCTACGCTGCCCGGACCCCGCTTCAGGGATTGCCCCGGACACCGATCTCGCGCGGGGCGCGGAGGACAGGTTCCGTCCTATATCCGCTCTACGCTCGCCCCCATGAGCAGCAGCACCGCCCGCCCGCGCATCTCCGACGACTCGCGCCGCGCACGGCTCGCCCGGCGCCACCGCCTGCACCCCGCCCACCGGGCCGGTTCCACCGAGGAGGTCGCGGACGCCGTGGTCGGGCTGCACGCCACCGACGCCGCGACCGTCTACCTCTCGGCCTGCGCGCGGCTGGCCGAGCCGTCGCCGGGTGACGTGGAGCGGGCGCTGTACGAGGACGTGTCCCTGGTCAAGCTGCTGTCCATGCGGCGGACGCTCTTCGCCGTGACCACGGAGCTCGCCGCGTACGTGAGCTCCTCGACCGCCCGCGCGATCGCGCTCCGCGAGCGGGCGACGCTCCTCAAGCACCTGCGCGAGAACGCCGAGGGGCACGCCCCCTGGGACGAGCAGCGGCTCGCCCGCACCGAGCGGGAGGTCCTGGACGCGCTGGCCGCGCGCGGCGAGGCGACCACCGCCGAGCTGAGCAAGGACGTGCCTGCCCTGCGCGAGACGCTCCTGATGTCGCCGGGCAAGCCGTACGAGGGGCGGCAGAGCATCGGCAGCCGGGTGCTGCGGCTGCTCGCCGCGGACGGTCACCTGCGCCGCGCCCGGCCGCGCGGCTCGTGGACCAGCAGCCTCTACCCGTGGGCGCCGGTGCCGCCGATCCCCGAGATGGACGTGCGGGAGGCGAAGGCGGGGCTCGCGCGGCGCTGGCTGGCCGCGTACGGGCCGGCCACGGAGGCGGACCTGAAGTGGTGGACGGGCTGGAACCTCGGCGACGCGCGCCGGGCTCTGGCGGATGTCGGCGCGTGCGAGGTGGAACTGGCGGGAGGGGAGCGCGGCCACGTCCTGCCGGACGATGTGGAGGAGGACGGCGCGGGCGACGGTGCCGGCCCCGGGCCGTGGGCGGCGCTCCTTCCCGCCCTCGACCCGACGGCCATGGGCTGGCGCGGCCGCGACTGGTACCTCTCCCCGGACCACGTCCCGGCGCTCTACGACCGCGCCGGCAACGTCGGCCCCACGGTGTGGTGGAACGGCCGCATCATCGGCGGCTGGGCCCAGCGCGCGAACGGCGAGATCGCCTGGCGGCTGCTCACGGACGCGGGCGCGGAGGCGGAGTCGGCGATCGCCACGGAGGCGGCACGCCTGTCGTCCTGGCTGGGCCCGATCCGAGTCACCCCACGCTTCCGCACGCCCTTGGAGAGAGAACTGACAGCGGGGTGAGGGCCCGCTGGGGCGCGTCCCCGTTCGCAAGCGCGATCACAAACCGGCTTCCCTCTCGGCGGCCGCGCGGATGGCCTGGATCTCGGCGAGTGCGGCTGTGGGGTCCGCTTCTCCCTCGTCCACGATCCGCTCCAGCTCGCGGAGCCTGATCGCACGCCCGGGCCGGCGCTCGATGGCAACGAACACGGCCCAGGAATGGACGAAGGCCCGCAACGGGGCCAGGCCGCCGACGTTCCGGGCATGGGTGGCGGCCTCGAACAGGTGCTGTGTCAGAGCGGGGACACGGCTAGGGGCGATCTTGGCGACCGCAGCCCGCAGGGCATCCGGCGTCAGCTCCGGCATGGGGATCAGCGGCCCGCAGGGGCCGCCACTCGCCCGTTTCCTCATGGTCGTCCGACGGCACCGCTCAGCCCGTCGCCCGCTCCACGGGTATCCACAGCTCCGCGTCCGCCTGTGGGTCTCCGTTCGTCTCGGAGAGGCGGACGCGGAGGATTTCCGGGCCCGGGCGGCTGCGGTACGGGTTGGAGGGGAACCACTGGGTGAAGACGTCGCGCCACAGGTGCTGGAGCGCATGCGGGAACGGGCCGGTGTTCTCGAAGACCGCCCAGGCGCCGGCCCGGACCGGGAGAACGTCCAGGTCCTCCGGTACGGCGGGAGCCGTGGTCACCGCGCCGTGGTAGTAGTCGAATGCGGTGCCCTCGGCCCGGCTCGGGTCGAGGCCGTCGCTCACCGCCACGATTCCTTCCGGCTCCTGGTCGGACAGTGCGGAGATGCGCCGGATCGTCTCCTGGTCGATGCCCCGGATGAATGCGGCGATCGCCGGGTTCATCCCTTCGTGGACCAGGGGAACCCGGGCCTTCTTCCCGGCCACACGGAACTCCGCCTTTTCCACCACCCGGTACCGCATGCTGCTGCTCCCCTCCACGACGAGGCGGAAGGACATCCGCGGCTGGCTCCGCAAGGCGGCACCGGTCCGCCGGGCCTCGCCCGGCCCCACCCCGTGCACGGAGCGGAACGCACGCGCGAACGCCTCCCCCGAGCCGTAGCCGTAGCGCACCGCGATCTCCAGCAGCGTCCGCTCCCCGGCGAGCACCTCGGCGCCCGCCACGGTGAGCCGCCTGCGCCGCACGTACTCCGACAGCGGTATCCCCGCCAGCGCGGAGAACAGCCGGCGGAAGTGGTACTCCGACGTCACCGCGATCCGTGCCAGTTCGGCCACGTCGACCTGCCGGTCGAGATGCGACTCGATGTGTTCCAGGGCCTCGTTCAGCCGGTCCAGCATCGCGGATCTCCTTCCCCTTACGTTCAGTCACCTTAGGAAGGCCGCGTGCTTTCCTGCCCGACATTCTGTGCCCGGTCCGATCAGGTCAGGCCAGGTCAGGTCAGCTCCGGTCGGGCTCTTTTACAGCAGGCCCAGTTCGTCGAGTTCCTTGTGGAGGGCCGCGCGCGGGTTGTCCTGGGTCCGGGCAGGAAGGCTACGTTCCGAGTCGGCTCCCCGGCGCGCCCGGCACCGCCGCGGTGAGGAGGCAGGCGTACGACCCCGCCATGACGACGCCGATCAAGCTGTCGATCAGGTGCCGGTCGAAGAGGCCCCGGAGCACCACGTACGCGATGCCATGGTCCCCGAACACCCAGGCAGTGAGCCCGCAGCCCGCCATCACCAGGACGCTCAACCCGAGGAAGCGGGCCACGCCCCGGTAGGCGGCGAGGAAGCCGAAGACGAAGAGGGGGCCGGAGTTCGCCTCGATGTGCTGCCAGTTCCAATGCCGAGCCCACTCATGTGAATCGTGCTTCCCTTCCCGGGCGGCCCTACGCCGCAATCACAGGCATCGTGCCTGATCAGCGGCCCCACCGGGTTACCGGTGGGTTTCTCGCGCGCGCGGCAGCGCCAGCGCGCCCGCGCCCGCCGCCGCCGTGCACGCCGCGCCCACCAGCAGCGCCGTCCCGTACCCCGCCGCTCCCCCGCCCGCGTGCGCGGCCACCGTGGCGAGCACGGCCAGCCCCAGCGCCCCGCCGACCTGGCGGGACGTGTTGACGAGGCCGGAGGCGAGCCCCGCCTCGTGCGGGGCCGCGGCGCCGGTGGCGGCCGCCGTGACGGGCATGAGGGACAGGCCCGCGCCGAGGGTCGCCAGCACGAAGGGCCCCAGCACGTCCCGTACGTAGTCGCCATCGGCATGCGCACCGATGCGCGACAGCCACAGGAGCCCCGCCGTGCTCATCGTCATCCCCGTGAGGATGAGCGGACGCGGCCCCGTACGGGCCAGGAGGCGGGTGGCGGTCTGCGCGCCGACGACGACGGCCGCCGAGCCCGGCACGTAGTACAGCCCGGCGACGAGCGCGCTGCGGCCGAGGACCTGCTGGAAGTACAGCGAGAGCATGAACCACATGGAGAACGCGGCCGCGCCCATGCCCATGACCAGCAGGTTGGCGGTGGCGACGGTGCGCCGGCGCAGGGTCGCGAGCGGGACGAGCGGGTGGGCGACCCGCGCCTCGACGGCCACGAAGGCCGCAAGCAGCAGCACCCCGGCCGCGAGCGGGCCCCACACCTGCCACGCGCCCCACCCGTGCGTCTCGCTCTCCACCGTGCCGTGGACGACGGACGTCAGGCCCGCGGTCACGGTCAGCGCGCCCGGGAGGTCGAGGCGGCGCAGCCCGCCGGGGGTGCCGGGCACGGCCGGTACGCAGATCAGCGCCGCGGCCAGCAGCCCCGCGCCGATGGGCACGTTGACGAACAGCACCCACCGCCACCCCGCGTACTCCGTGAGCACCCCGCCGACGACGCCGCCCACCGCGCCTCCCGCCGCCATGACCGCGCTCCAGGCGCCCATGGCCCGCGTACGGGCGGCGGGTTCGGTGAAGGTACGCATGATCAGCGTGAGGGTGGCGGGCGCGAGGACGGCCCCGCCGG
Source organism: Streptomyces sp. URMC 127 (assembly GCF_051386535.1). Taxonomy (NCBI): domain Bacteria; kingdom Bacillati; phylum Actinomycetota; class Actinomycetes; order Kitasatosporales; family Streptomycetaceae; genus Streptomyces; species Streptomyces sp. URMC 127. The sequence goes on along the minus strand of NZ_JBPQTW010000302.1, from coordinate 1,137 downwards.
CGCCCTGGACCGCGCGGGCGGCGATCAGCAGGGAGCCCCGGGTGGCGAAGCCGCCGGCGAGGGAGGCGAGGGTGAAGACCGTGACGCCGGCGAGGAAGGCGCGCCTGGTGCCGACGAGATCGGCCGCGCGGCCGCCGAGGAGCAGCAGACCGGCGAAGGCGAGGGTGTAGGCGCTGACGATCCACTGCTGGCCCGCCGGGCCGAGCCGGAGGTCGGCACGCATGGCCGGCAGGGCCACGTTCATGACGGACACGTCGAGGATGACCATGAACTGGGCCGTGCAGGCGATCAGGAGAATCGCGCTCGTGGCGCGTGCGGACGGCGCCCGGCCGGCCGGAAACCGGCCGGCCCCGCGTATGGCGGGGCGGGGTGATGGGGGGTCGGCGGCTCGCATGGCAGTGACGTCCTCCAACGGCGGGTGGACCGGCGGCGGGCAGCGGCGGGGCGACGGTGCGCCCATGGCACGCCCGCGTAAGTAGAGGTGCTCTAAAAATGTAGCACCTCTACTTTTACTTGCCGCACGGCTATCCTGGGGTCATGACCACGAGCTCGACGGCCACCCGCGTCGCTCCGGCCGCGCCCGCCCCCGCCGGGATCCGCGGCCGCAAGCGCGAGCGCACGCGCCGCGCCATCGCCGACGCCGCGTTCCGCCTCTTCGCGGACGAGGGCTTCGAGGCCGTGACGCTCACCCGGATCGCCGCGGCAGCCGACGTCGCGCCGGCCACGGTCTTCACGCACTACGCGTCGAAAGAGGACATCTTCTTCGGCCGCCGGCTGGAGTTCGAGCCGGACATCGCCGAGGCCGTGCGCGGCGCCTCGACCGGTACGGAGATCATCGAACGGGTACGCCGCTCCTGCGCCGAGGCCTTCGAGACGATCCTGGCCGAGGACTCCCTCCCCCAGGCGCGTACCTTCTCCCGCATCCTGCTGAACAGCCCCGCCCTGCGCCGCAGTTACCTCCCCATCGCCCGCGAGCGTCGCGACCAGTTCCTGTCCCTCCTGCTGGAGCGGGCGGGCGCGCGCGCGGCGGACGCGGGCGTACGGGCGGAGCTGGAGACGTTCGCGACGCTGGCGGGTGCGGTCCTTGAGCTGGGGTTCGACGCGCTGCACGGGGCGTTGGCCGCGGGGGTGGGGGCG
>NZ_JBPQTW010000301.1:0-6686 GCF_051386535.1 Streptomyces sp. URMC 127 | reverse complement strand
ACCTGAAGGCGGTGCAGGAGGAGTGGGCGGGGGTGCGGTAGAGGGTCAGGTGCCGGTAGGCGGGGGCGGCGAGGTAGGTGTGGGGCTCGGGGCTGGGGCGGATCCCGATGAGCTCGACGCGGTGGCCGCGCTCGGCGAAGCCCTGGGCGAGGGTGTGCAGGACGCGCTGCGAGCCGCCCATGGAGTCGACGTCGATCCCGACGAGGAAGAGGTTGCGCCGCTTCACCGGGGACCGCCCCCGGCCCCGGCCCGGCCGGCCGCGCCGCCGAAGAACAGGTCCACCACGGCCTCGCTCGACCGGCCCGTCTCGTAGGGGTTGAAGCGCTCCCGGAAGCGGGCGTAGGCCCCCGCCCACTCCTCCTGCACCGCCTTCAGGTCGCGCAGGGCGGCGACCAGCTCGCCGGTCGTGGTGAGCATCGGGCCCGGTGCGATGTCGGGCAGGTCGTAGTACGTGCCGCGGGCGGTGGCGCGGTAGTGCTCGTAGTCGTCGGTGAAGAACAGGATGGGCCGGCCGAGGTTGGCGTAGTCGAACATCAGGGACGAGTAGTCCGTGAGGAGGGCGTCGGAGGCGAGCAGCAGGTCGTTGGGGTCGGGGAACTCCCGGCCGTCGCGGACGGCGTGGCCGAGCTCGCGCGGGACGGTGTACCGCTCGTAGTAGTGCGGGCGGACGACGATCGCCCACTCTTCGCCGAGGGAGCGGACGAGCTCGGCGAGGTCGGCCCGGACGGAGTCGCCGCTGCCGCGCGCCCCGTCGCGGAACGTGGGGGCGTACAGCAGGACGCGGCAGCCGCCGGGGATCTGCAGGCGCTCGCGGGTGGCGGCGGCCCGCTCGCGGCGGGCGGGCTCCTCCCAGCGGACGAGGTCGTCGTTGCGGGGCAGGCCGGTGCGCAGGAGCTCGCCCTCGTAGGCGTTGGCGCGGACGAAGGTGCGCTCGAACTCCTCGCTGGGGGCGATGAGGGCGTCCCAGCGGGCGATCGTCTCGCGGTGCCGCTGCTGCCGCGCGGCGTTGGCCAGCCGCAGCTCGGGCACGTCGAAGCCCATGTGCTTGAACGCCTGCCCGTGCCAGGTCTGCAGATAGCGGGTGGCGGGCCGCTTGCCGTAGAGGGTGGGGAAGCCGTGGGAGTCGACCCAGTAGCGGGCGCGGGCGAGGGCGTGGACGTACTCCCAGCTGCCGCGGCGCACGAGCGGCACCCCTTCGGGGTAGGAGGAGCGGTTGCCCGCGTACGACCAGACGGCGCGCAGCGGCAGGCCGCGCCGCTGCAGCTCCTCGTGGAGGGCGCGGGGGCTGTCGGCGTAGCCGCGGCCCTCCAGGGCCTCGAAGACGACGAGGTCGTCGTCCACGGGCAGCTTCTGCAGCTCGTGGTAGGTGAGGGCCTTGATGCGGGGGCCGGTGACGCGGCGGGTGAGCCGCTGGATGCCGCGGCGCAGGGGCTCCGCCTGCCCGGCGGCGGCCTCGGCGCGGCCGAGGGCTCCGGCCCGCTCCCAGGTGAGCTCCAGCCGGCCGGCGCCGTGCCCCTCGCAGGCCACGCGCACGGTGTGGGCGGCGAGGGGGCCGCAGCGGGGGATCCTCGCCCGCAGCGGGGTGAGGCCGGCGGGGGCGAGCAGCGGGTCGGAGCGGGTGAGGCCGAGGCGTTCGAGGACGACGACGGGGTGGCGGCGGCCGCGGAAGCCCTTGGGGCCGAGGGGGACGCGGCGGGGGTCGAGGACTGCCTCGGCGGTGCGGCAGGCGGAGCCGCCCTCCTCGCCGGGCGCGGCCGGCTCGTACGCGAAGGGCACGGCGAGCGGCTCTCCGGTGGTGGCGATGCGCAGCTCGGCGGTGACGGGGCCGGAGGCGGCGAGCAGCAGGGCCGGGTCGTAGGTGCGCAGCCGGATGCGCAGCAGGGGCCCGTCGGCGGCGATGTCCGCCACTTCGTGGCGCAAAGGGCCCGCGGTGAAGGGCTGGTCGTCCAGGCGCCAGGCGGTGATGTCGAGGCCGGCGGCCTCCTCGGCATCCCGCGGCGGGGTGGAGCCCCAGTACGTGCGGCCGGCTTCGCGGACGACGTGGCGGGGGGCGAGGTGGGGCCGGTCGAGGGTGCGGGCGCACTCGGCGGCCTCCTCGTAGCGCCCGCTGGTCAGCAGGAACTGGCAGATCTGCTGTTCCCGGGGGACGGCGGCGAGCGCCTGCGGGGAGATCCCGGCGAGGTAGGGGGTGACGGCGGCGGCGAAGCCGGCGATCCACCCGGGGTCGCGGAAGGGCAGGTCGCCGAGGTAGAGGCGGAAGTCGTGGCGGAGGAACTTCTCGTCCTTCGCGGGCCGCAGGGCGGCGTTGCCGGACTCCTCCAGGAAGGCGTCGATGAGCCGGGCGGCCTTGATGCGGTCGACGGCATTGCGCAGTTTGTGGCGGCTGGAGGAGATGGAGAGGGTGGCGGGGTCGGCGGCGAGGCGCCAGGTGTAGACGGGCCAGGGGACGACGGCGAAGGTGCGGGCGAGGGTGAGGGCGCGGGCGGTGAAGAGCTGGTCCTCGTAGTGCATGTCCTCGGGGAAGCGCAGGGCGTGGCGGGCGAGGAAGTCCGCGCGGTAGAGCTTGTTGGTGGAGAGGTGGTCGAGGAAGAACTCGGGGGCGGAGCGGATGCCGTGGACGACGCGGACGTCCTCGAACAGCTCCGGGTACCACAGGCCGGTGGTGCCGGTCTCCTCGAAGAGCCGGGTGACCTCGCCGGTGACGAGGTCGGCGCCGGTCTCCTCGGCGGTGAGCAGCAGGGACTTGCAGGCGTGGTAGGGCAGTTCGTCGTCGCTGTCGAGGAACATCAGGTGGGGGGCGCGGGCCGCGTCGATGCCGGCGTTGCGCGGGGCGCCGCAGCCGCCGCTGTTGACGGGCAGCCGGATGAGCCGGGCCCGGGGGTCGGCGGTGGTCAGCCGCTGGGCGGCGGCGAAGGTGCCGTCCGTCGAGCAGTCGTCGACGATGATCACTTCGAGGTTGCGCAGGGACTGGGCGAGGACCGACCGCACGGCACGCGGCAGGCGTTCGGCGTCGTTGTGGACGATCACGACGACGCTGACATCGGGGCCGGGGGCGGGCGTGCGGTTCACAGTCACCTCGTCTCGGTGCGGCCCGGCGCATCGCGGGCACGCTCGGGCGGCCCGCCATCCGCGCGGGCGGATTCGCGATTACCCAAAGCGTAGATGCGGGCACTGACAGTCACCTCCCGCGAGGGGTCCGAGCGGGTGCGCCAGGCGTGCACGGCGAGGGCCGCGGTCACTCCGCCGATCAGGACGACGTCGCGGAAGGCGTGCCTGCGGGCCGTGTCCAGGTACGGCCACGTCACCCCGGCGACCTCGGGGAGCAGCGGCAGCCACAACCACACCGAGCGCGCCGCCGCGGCCCGCACCACCAGCGACGCGGCGAGCGAGGGAAGGACGACGAGCATGTAGTGCTGGAACGAGGGCCGGGAGACCAGGAACGCCGCGAGCATCAGCAGCGACGCGCACTCCACGAGCCGCAGGGCGGGGTCACCGCCGGCCCGCCACCGCCACCGCGCGCAGCAGAGCACCGTCACCGCCGCGCCGGCGGCGAGGGCGAGCGCGAGCGGCTCCGGTACTCCGAGGCGCGGCAGCACCGAGGGCCAGGCGGCGTCGAACGGACGGGCGTACGCATCCTGGCCCCGCATCAGGAACGGCAGCGTCCGGGTGAAGAACAGCCCGGGCCGGGGCATCGCGAGCGCCGCCGCCAGGGATACCGCGGCGGGGACGCCCACGGCCCAGGCCAGCGCCCGCCACCGCCGGGCCAGCACGAACAGCAGCAGCAGCGGCACGAGCATCGGCTTCAGCGCCAGCGCGGCGCCCACCACTGCCCCGGCCGCGCACCAGCGCCCGCGGCGCGCGAGCAGGAGGGCGGCGGGGAAGGCGACGGCCGACAGGACCGTCCAGTTGCCGAGGTAGATGACGCCGTGGAAGGGCTCGAAGACGCCGAGCGCGGCGGTGACGCCCGCCGCGAGCCGGCTGCCGGGCCGCACCCCGAAGACCCGCAGGGCGAGCACCACCCCGGCGAGGACGGACAGCGCGGCGGCCACCGGCACCGCGGTCGCGAGTGCCTGCCGGGGGACCAGCATCTCCGGGAGCGCCGCGAACACCGCGCCCGGCAGGTAGAGGAAGCGCTTGTCCGCGTACGGCGAGCCCCCGTCGAGCAGGGCCTGCGCCGCGCGCACCACCACCGCGTTGTCGATGCCGGGGGTCCGGGGGCCCCGCACGACGCGCACGACGTCCAGCGCGAGGACCAGCAGCGCGGCGAGCAGCACCGGCCACGGGGCCCGGCCGCGCAGCCAGCGGCCGAAGAGGTCCGCCCCCTCGGCGCCTCCGGCCTGCCCGGCGCTCACGGAGCGACCTCGGCGAGGGTGAAACCGGCCGGGCCGCGCACGGTCCGGCGCACGGCCGGGTCGCCCCGGTCGAGGCCCGGGCGGCCCTTCTGCTGCAGCACCCAGCGCACGCGGTACTCCTTGAGGATGCCGAGCCGCTCGGCCCGGGAGGCGTCCGGGGCGAAGTAGCGGCGGGTCGCGGCGCGGCGGCGGGCCGCGTCGGGGAGGAAGACGTCGGGGTAGGCGGGGGCGACGGTGTACGGCCCGTACGCGGGGAGCATGCGCAGCGCGTAGTAGTTGTCGGTCATCACCGTCTGCCGGGCGGGCACTTCGCGCGCCGCCCACGTGAACCGTGGCCAGAGCGCGACGGTGTGGATGTGGCGCAGGGCGGGCGGGACGGCCTGCGGCCGCAGGACGTAGCCGAGCACCCCGGCCTGCGACCAGGCGCCCGCCAGCAGGGCGGCGGCGGTCAGCGGGACGAGGGCCGCCCGCACCCTGCGCCCGCCGGCCGCCGTCTCCAGGGCGAGCGCGAGCTGGGCCGGGACGAGAACGGCGGGCAGGATCCGGCCCCACGCCTGATGGCCGCTCAACCCGCCGGCGGCGAAGACGGCGAGCCCCAGCACGAAGAAGATCACCAGCGGGTCGCGGCGGTCGCGCCGCGCGCGCAGCGCCAGGGCCGCCGCGCCGAGCGCGGTCAGGCAGAACTTCGTCGCGAGGTGGCCGTAGAGGGGCCGGTGGATGTCGTCCAGACCGCTGCCCGTGCCGAGCAGGGAGTAGAAGGCGTAGTACGGCCAGCAGGCGAGCACGGCCGCGGCCAGTGCGGCCGCTGCGGTGACGCCTAGCCACATCGTGCGCGCGGGCCGGGGGCGGGCGCCCAGCAGCATGGCGGCGCATCCCAGCAGGGCGACGGCGCCGGTGAACTGATGGGTGAGCAGGATCGCGGCGAGCAGCAGCCCGAGCCCCAGGAAGGCCGTGGTCCCGCGGCCGGCGGCCAGGGCGCGCCGCAGCAGTGCCCACAGGTGGAAGGACAGCCCGAAGGCGAACGTGCTCGGGTAGGCGAGAGTGAGCGACATCGACGTAAGGCTCAGGACGCCGCTCCACGCGAAAAGCCTCACTCCGTACAGCAGGAGCAGGCAGAGCACCGCCAGCGGCACCGCCGCCCGGCTGCGGGTGAACGTCCGGACGAAGGCGTGGACGCCCGTGCCGAGCAGCACGAGCGCGGCCAGCGCGCCCAGGCGGAGCACGGTGAAGGTGCCGAGTCCGGTCGCCGATCCGGTGAGCGCGAGCAGGACCGTCCAGGGCGAGTAGTACGGGCTCGGGGTGGCGGCGTCGACGAGGGGGTTGCCGGGGTGGAGCAGGTCGGTGCGCAGGCGTTCGAGGACGGCCGCGTGCATGCCGAGGTCCCCGGACCAGGGCAGCCGTACGGTCATGAGCAGCAAGAGGACGGCCAGCAGCAGGACGCAGGCCGGGGCGGCCCGGCGGAGGCCCGCCGCGCGGTCCTGCGGGGCGGCTCCCGGCGGGGCCGCCGGCTCAGCGGGTGCGGCGACCGGTAGCACGGGCCGGCCTCGTGCGCAGCCGCCACGGCATGACCACCGATTCGAGCTGGACGGCCAGGTTCATCTTCGACTCCCCGGCGGCACGGTCCTCGAAGTGGATCGGCACCTCCATGACGGTGTATCCGGCCTTCAGCGCCCGGTACTTCATCTCCACCTGGAAGCTGTAGCCGGCGCTGTCGACGGTCTCCAGGTCGATGGCGGAGAGGGCGGCGGCGGACCACAGGTTGAAGCCGCCGGTGATGTCCCGGACGCGGGTGCCCAGGATGGTGCTGGCGTAGGCGTTGGCCCAGCGGGAGAGCAGCTTGCGGTGGGCGCTCCAGGCGTCCGAGAGGGAGCCGCCGGGCACGTAGCGGCTGCCGACGACGACGTCCGCGCCGGTCGCGCGGGCGACCCCGAGCAGTTCGGGGATCTTCTCCGCGGGGTGGCTGCCGTCGGCGTCCATCTGCACGACGTAGGCGGCGCCCTCCGCGACGGCCCGGGCCATGCCCGCGGCGTAGGCGCGGCCGAGGCCGTCCTTGGTGGTGCGGTGCAGCACGCCCATGCGGGTGCGGCCGGGCTCGTTGTACTTCTCGGCCAGCTGTTCGGCGATCGCACCGGTGCCGTCGGGGCTGTTGTCGTCGACGACGAGCAGCCGCAGGCCCTCCAGGGGCAGCGCCATGAGCGCCTCGGCCATGGTGGCGAGGTTCGCCGCCTCGTTGTACGTGGGCATCACGACGGTCGTCGCGGTGCGGCCCCACTCCGCGGGCAGCGGGGGCGCCGCGGCGGGGGTACGGGGTGCGCTCATGGGCTGGTCCTCGGG
>NZ_JBPQTW010000300.1:0-6691 GCF_051386535.1 Streptomyces sp. URMC 127 | reverse complement strand
CCCCCCCCCCCCCCCCCCCCCCCCCCCCCACCGGAAGGGGTGAACAGAGGTGACTTTCCCGGAGATGGGACGTTGCCTCGCGCTATGCGGGAGCTTCGGCCGCTTCGAGTCGCGGGACGGCCGCGAGCAGGCCCTTGGTGTAGGCGTGCCGGGGCCGCTCGTAGACGGTGTCGGCCGGGCCCTCCTCGACGATCCGGCCGCCGCGCATGACGACGAGCCGGTCGCTGACCTGCCGTACGACGGCGAGGTCGTGGGCGATGAAGACGAGCGCGAGCCCGAGGTCGCGCTGCAACTCGCCGAGCAGCCGCACGACCTGTGCCTGGGTGGTGACGTCCAGGGCGGAGACGGGCTCGTCGCAGACGATCAGCTTCGGCTCGGGCGCGAGGGCCCGCGCGATGCCGACGCGCTGCCGCTGGCCGCCGCTGAACTCGTGCGGGTAGCGGTGGTAGGCGGCCGGGTCGAGCCCCACGCGCTCCAGCAGTTCGCGCACGCGCCGGGTGATCGCGGCGTCGTCCAGCCTGCCCGCGGCGCGCAGCGGGTCGGCGATCGACTCGCCGATGCTGCGGCGGGGGTTGAGCGAGGAGACGGGGTCCTGGAAGACCATCTGCAGTTCGCTGCGGAAGGGGCGCAGCTCGCGCTCCTTGAGGCCGCCGATGTCGCGCCCGCGGTAGCTCAGCCGGCCGCCGGTGGGTTCCAGCAGGCGCACCAGCATCCGGCCGAGCGTGGTCTTGCCGCTGCCGGACTCGCCGACGATGCCGACGGTCTCGCCGGCCCGTACGGTGAGCGAGACGTCGTCGACGGCGGTCACGGCCCGCTTGCCGCGCCCGAACTCCCGCCGCAGGGAGGACGCTTCCAGCAGGACGGAGTCGTCACCTCCGGCCTGGTGCGGTACGTCCTTACGGGTCTCGCGGCGGACGTTTACCCGCGGGACGGCCGCCAACAGGTCGCGGGTGTAGTCCTCGCGGGGCGCGTGGAGCACCTCGCCGACGGGCCCGTGCTCGACGGCCCGCCCGTCCTTCATCACGAGCAGGTCGTCGACGCTGCCCGCCGCGACGCCGAGGTCGTGGGTGACGAGGATCAGGCCCGTGCCGGTCTCCGCGCGCAGTTCGCGCAGGAGGCCGAGGATCTGGTCCTGGACGGTCACGTCGAGGGCGGTGGTGGGCTCGTCGGCGACGATCAGCTTCGGCCGGCAGGCCAGGGCCATGGCGATCAGGGCGCGCTGGCGCATGCCGCCGCTGAACTCGTGCGGGCGGGAGCGGGCGCGGCGGGCCGCGTCCGGGATGCCCACACGGTCCAGCACCTCGGCCGCGCGGGCGCGGGCCTCGCGGCGGGAGGCGTCGCGGTGGTGGACGCGGTAGACCTCGGCGATCTGGTCGCCTACGGCCTGGTACGGGTCGAGGGAGGAGAGCGGGTCCTGGAAGACCATGGCGGCGACGCCGCCGCGGATCCGCCGCAGGGCGGCGTCGCCTGCGGCCTGGACGTCGTGCCCGGCGACGGTCACCGCGCCGGTGACCTCCGCGCCGGTGTCCCGGTGCAGGCCCAGCAGGGCGTAGGCGGCCGTGGACTTGCCGGAGCCGGACTCGCCGACGATGCCGAGCGCGCCGCCGGGCGCGAGCTCGAAGGAGAGGCCGTCCACGGCCCGGACGGGTGCGCCGCCGGGCCCGGCCGGGAAGGACACGCTGAGGCCGGAAACGGCCACCAGGGACCCGGCCGCGGCGCGGCCGTCCGCCGGCGCGCCGCTCATAGGGGATGCGGTCATCGCAGGGCCACCCTTCGGTCCGCGGCGGCGTAGAGCACGTCGGCCACGATGTTGGCGACGACGACGGCGGTGCCGGTGACCATGACCACGGCGACGACCACGGGCAGGTCGAGGGTCGTGGTGGCGTGCACCAGCAGCGCCCCGATCCCGGGCAGGCCGAACATCATCTCGGTGAGGACCGCGCCGCCGAACATCGACCCGAAGTCGGCGGCCGACAGGGCCACGACGGGCGCGACGGCGCCGCGCAGGGCGTGCCGGGTGACGAGCTTGCGCTCGGCGACCCCGTAGGCGCGGAAGGTGCGGATGTGGTCCTCGGCCAGCGTCTCCAGCATGGAACTGCGCATCAGCCGGGCGTACTTCGCGGACTCCAGCAGGCCGAGCGCGGCCCACGGCAGCAGCATGTTCCAGGCCCACTGCTCGGGGTCGTCGGTGAGCGGCACGTAGGACGGGAAGGGCAGCCAGGCCAGGTAGGCGCAGAAGAGCATCAGCAGGCCGAGGCCGCTGATGAAGACGGGGGTGGCGGTCCCGGCGAGGGTGAGCCAGGTCAGCACCCGTTCGGTGATCCCGCCGCGGCGCAGCGCGGAGAGCAGGCCGGAGCCGGTGCCCAGGAGCAGGGCGACGGCCATGGCGCCGACGGCGAGCGAGGCCGTGGCGGGCAGCCGCTCGGTCAGCATGTCGGTGACCTGCTGGTTGTTCTGGTACGACAATCCGAAGCACGGTGCGTCGCAGTGGAGGACGGCGGTGCCGGTGGAGTAGTCGTGCCCCGCGAAGAGGCCCTGCAGGAAGTGCCAGTACTGGACGTGCACGGGGTCGCCGAGGGAGAGCTGCGCGCGGACCTGGGCGATCTGCTCGGGGTTGCAGCGGGGTCCGCAGGCGAGGCGGGCGGGGTCGCCGGGCGCGATGTAGAAGGTCGCGTAGACGACGACGGAGAGGACGAGGAGGACGGCGAGCGCGCCCGCGGCGCGCCGCAGGAAGTATCCGGTCATGCCGCGCCTCCCGCGCCGCTCGTGCGCGCCGTGCGCCGGCCCCGGCCGACGCGCAGCCGGGACGCCTCGCGCGGGTCGAGCGCCGCGCGCACCCCGTCGCCGAGGACGGTGAAGGCGAGCGTGGTGACGAACAGCATGAGCGCCGGCAGCAGCACGTACACGGGGTCCGCGCGGAACCACGTGGTGGCCGTCGAGAGCATGTGGCCCCAGGAGGGGGTCGGGGGCTTCACGCCGACTCCGAGGAAGGACATGCTCGCTTCGAGCACGATGTTGGACGGCAGCAGGACGGCCGCGTAGGTGATCACCGGGGCGGCGAGCGAGGGCAGCAGCTCGCGCCGGGCGAGGCGCCGGGTGGAGCCTCCGGTGAGCCGGGCCGCGGAGACGAAGTCGAGCTTCATCAGGCTCAGGGTCTGGGCGCGCACGAGGCGGGCCATGCCGCCCCAGGCGAGCAGTCCGATGGCGATGACGAGCAGCACGGGCCGGGGGAAGTCCGCCGGGACGACGGCCATCAGGGCGATGGCGAAGACCAGCATCGGCATGGTGATCATGACGTCGGTGAGGTGGCTGAGCGCGCTGTCGACGAAGCGGTTGCCGAGCGCGGCCGCCACGCCCACGCCGACGCCGATGAGCACCTGGACGAGGGTGGCGCCGAGGGCGACGAGCAGCGAGACCCGCGCGCCGTAGACGAGGCGCACGAACAGGTCGCGTCCGGTGCCCGGTTCGACGCCCAGCCAGTGCTCGGCGCTGATGCCGCCGAAGTCGCCGAAGGGCACGCCGCCGCGCGCGGAGTCGACGAGGGCGTCGTGGTACGCGTTCGGGTCCTGGCCTTCGAGCGCGGCCAGCAGGGGCGCGGCGAGGGCCAGGAGGACGAGCAGGCCGAGCACGGCGGCGGCCGCGAGGGCGGACTTGCGCGCCCTCAGCCGCCGCCACACCTGCCGGGGGCCGGAGGCGGGAGCGGCGCCCGCCTCCGGTTCCTTCACAGTCAGATCAGTGGTCACTTGACCGCGACCTGCGAGACGTCGAGGACACCGGTCCAGTTGCTGATGACGACATTCTTGACGTCCTTGCCGAACAGGCGCTTGTAGACCGGGTTGAAGAGCGGCACGGTCAGGGCCTGCTCGCCGATCCGCTTGTCGAGCGCGCCCCAGCGCTGCGCGGCGGCGTCATGGTCGGTGATCTTGTTGATCGCGTCGATCTCGTCGTTGACCTTGGGGTCGTCGAGGCGGGCGGTGTTGAAGTTGGCACCGTCCTTCACGATCTGCCGGCCGTCGAAGATCGGGGCGAGGAAGGGGCCGCCGGAGGGCCAGTCGGCACCCCAGTGGGCGATGAACAGACCCGGCTGCTTCTCGAAGCTGTGGATCTTCTCGTCGTAGTCGTTGTCCTCCAGGCCCTCCAGCTTGACGGTGATCCCGGCCTCCTTGAGGGCGGCCTGGACCGCGGTCGCGATCTCGGGGCTGGTCTCGAAGTTCTGGGCGGTGGAGTGGGTGAGGGTGATCTCCAGGCCGTTCTCGTGCCCGGCCTCCTTCAGCAGCTCCTTCGCCTTGGCCGCATCGCCCTTGGCACCCGCCGGGAAGTGGTCGTAGGGCGTGTAGCCGAGGGGCTTCTGGCGGGGCAGGAAGGTCGTCGTGGGCTCGGCGAGCGAGGAGCCGCCCGCGGCGTTGACGACGCTGGTGCGGTTGATCGCGTACGAGATCGCCTGGCGCACCTTCGGGTCGTCGAAGGGCTTCACCGCGGGGTTGAACGCCAGGTAGGAGGTCTGGCCGAAGTGGCCGGTGCCGACCCGGGCGGCGAGGTTCTTGTCGCCGGTGACCTGGGCGAGTTCGGCCGGGCCGAGGTTGGTGTCGGTGGTCACGGCGGCGGCGTCGGGGCCGGAGCCGGTCGACAGGCGCTGGTTGATGACCGCGGAGGACAGGCCCGACTTGACCTCGATCCGGTCGGGGTAGGCGTGCCGCTCCTTGTCCGTCTCCTCGGACCAGTTGGGGTTGCGCTCCAGCGTCATCTGCTCGCCGTCGCCGGCGTTCTTGACGACCTTGTACGGGCCGGAGGAGACCGGGCGCTCCGCGTACTTCGCGCCGGTGTCCTTGGCCTTGGGCACGGGGGCGAACTGGGTGGAGGTGGCGAAGTAGGGGAAGTCGCCCTCGGACTTCTTCAGCTTGAAGACGATGGTCTTCTCGTCGGGCGTCTCGATGGAGTCGAGGCCCTTCTTCTCCTTGTACGGGCCCTGGTACGTGTCGCCGCCGATCAGCCAGTCGCGCAAGTAGGGCGCGCCGCCGGAGAGTTCGGCGGCGAAGGAGCGCTCGACGCCGTACTTGATGTCGGCTGCGGTGATGGGCGAGCCGTCCTCGTACTTGAGGCCGTCCTTCAGCTTGTACGTCCAGGTTTTGGCGTCGTCGCTGGGCGTGCCCGTGTCCGTGGCGAGGTCGGGGACGACCTTGGTGCCCTCGGCGCCGTTCGCGCGGTGGCGGGTGGTGAGGGTGCGGTAGACGAGCGAGGGGATGTTGCCGCCGCCGGAGGTGTAGAGGCGGGCCGGGTCGAACTGCTTCTGCGGCGCCCGGTTGAGCACCGTGAGCGTGCCGCCCTTCTGCGGCGCGCCGTCGGCACCGCCGCCCTTGGCGCCGTTCTCCTTCGGGCCGCACGCCGCTGCGCCGCCGGCCAGGACCACACTGACGGCGGCAGCGGCCACCCGACGGGATATGACGGACATGTGAGGCATGAGAGGTGAGGCCTTTCGCGGGAATGCGACGGTGAAGCGGGAAATGAGCGCAGCAAGCACCCGCGGAAGGCGGTGGCGAGGGGCACAGGGAGCACCGGACCGCCCCCGGCGGACGCGACGCTGCGGGGCGGCGCGTGACGGCGAGGGGAAAGGAGCGGTCTCAGCGACAGTGGATGTCGGCGACGCTGTGCGCGGCCACGCCGATCAGCGCCAGCACGAAGGCGGCGTTCTCGGAGGCGTGGCGGTACGACATGCGCAGAAGACTGAACGAATTTTCGGTCCCTGTCCAAGGTGTCTCACATCCAGAGATGAGACGTCCCGGACAGGAAGACATTCGATCACCGGGCGGGCGGGGCGCCCGGCCCGGGGATCAGGGGTACGGCCAGGGGTTCGGCCGGCAGGTGACGCCGTCCGTCGTCAGGAACTTCGTCTGCTGCATCATCACCGGGGCGAGCGCGCCTTCCTTGTCGCACGTCTCGTGGTCGTGCCCGAGGCGGTGACCGACCTCGTGGTTGATGAGCATCTGCCGGTAGGCGTACATCTTGTCGCCGTACGTGCGCGCACCCTGCGCCCACCGGTAGGCGTTGATCATGACGCGGTCGGTCATGGCGGAGTCGCAGGAGACGTTGTCCTGCGTGGTGTCCAGCCCCGACTTGGCGCACCACACGGCCGTGGTCCCGGGGGAGGCCAGGGTGATGACGAAGTCGGCGTGCCCGGAGGAGACCCGCTCGAACGTACGGGTGCCGCCGTGGCCCCAGCTGCGCTCGTCGTTCAGCGTGCGGTGCACGGCGGTGGCGAAGAGCTCGCCGTCGAGCGGCAGCCCCTTCTCGACGTCGACGCGGTAGCGCAGCACCTCGCCGCGGCCCGGGGCCTTGTCGTGGCCGTCGACGGTGACGAAGGAGCCGCTGCCCTTCGCCTTCTCGTCCAGCGGGTACCGCCGGTCCATCTTCTGCTCGTACGTGAGCCGCTCGGCGCCGCCGTTGGGCGTGGGGCGGCTGTCGGAGCGGGAGGCGGCGTCCGGCTTGGCCCTGTCGACGTCGGCGGGGCGCGCCTGTGCCTGGGTGTCGGTGCCGTCCTCGACCTGGCCGGCGACGACGACGGCGAGCACGGCCGTCACCACGGCCGCGGCCACGCCGGTGGCCGTCCGCGCCACGCCGCCGGCCGGCTTCGGGGATCCGGCGGCGCGGGACACGCCGCGGGAACCGCCGGTGCGGGGGCGGGAGGCGCCGGGGC
>NZ_JBPQTW010000299.1:0-6815 GCF_051386535.1 Streptomyces sp. URMC 127 | reverse complement strand
GTACTGGCTGGGCGGCGGTGGAGGGGGCGCCGCCCAGCCAGTACGGGGAGGTCTGCGCGGACTGCCCCTCGTAGGAGATGTCGTACGGCGAGCCGTGGGCCGGCTCGGGAACCTGCTGCAGGGGGGCGGCCTCCTGCTCGGTGGCGTATCCGCCGAGGTATCCGGCCAGGCGGGCGTCGGCGCCGGGGACGCTCCCGGGGCCGTAGGCCCCGGCGTCCGCGCCGTGGACGCGCTGCACGCCGATGACGCCCCAGCCGACGCCGACGTCCTGCCGTCTGAAGGCGTCGAAGTCGTCGACGTCGCCGGGGTCGCCGTAGGCGTCGAAGGAACCGGCGGAGGCGGGTCCCCCGAAGAGGTCTCCGGAAGGAGCGAAGGAGTGGGAGTGACCCGAGTGACCGGCGGGCCCGGGAGAACCGGCCGGGCCGAAGGGCCCGGCGAGTGGCTCGCCCTCGCTCTCGCCCTGCGGGGCGGCCGTGGCGTCGTGACCGGCCGCGCCCGGACCGCCGCCCGCGCCGGAGGCGGCGGGCGCGGCGGGCCGGGAGACGGCGCGGGGGGCGCGTGCGCTGTGTTTACCCACGAGGCGAGGCGCTCCGATCGGCAGTGACGGTGTCCGCTACGAGGTCGCGGAAGGCACGAGCCACCGCGTCCGGGTCCTCCATCATGGCGACATGTCCCGATTCCACCAGCGTCAGCAGCCGCGAGTCGCGGAAAGTCCTGCTGGCACGGCGGGCCATCCGGATGGAGACGAGCTGGTCGCGCATTCCGTAGACCAGAAGAGTAGGGGCAAGGACGCGCTCCGCCTGGCGCCACAGCGAATGCTGGCCCCCAAGGGTGTACGCGTCGACCACTCCCCGTGCGGAGCGGGCCATGACGTCCCAGAAGTAGGGGAGCTCCAGCCGGCGCTCGTACTCCGCGACGGCCAGGGCGAAACCCTCCGATGTCACTCGTCCGGGGTCTCCGTAACAGAGCGCGAGGACGTCACGCGTACGGCGTTCGGGCGTCCAGTCCTTCGTCAGCCAGGCGAAGAGGGCGGCCACCCCGGGCACGGCGATCAGGGCCGTGGGCACGGCCGTGCGCTGCGGGCGCAGCTCGGGCAGCGCGGGCGAGATCAGGGTGAGCGTGCGGACGAGGTCCGGGCGGACGGCGGCCACGCGGGTGGCTATGGCGCCGCCCATGGAGTTGCCGACGAGGTGGACGGGGCCGCGGTCGCTCGCGTCGAGGTAGCGGATGACCGTCCGGGCGAAGCCGGTGATCGAGTAGTCGCCGTCGTCCGGGGGCGGGGAGTCGCCGAAGCCGGGCAGGTCGAGCGCCTCGCAGGCGGCGTCGCCGGCGAGCAGCTCCATGAGCGCGGACCAGTTCTGCGAGGAACCGCCGAGGCCGTGGATGCAGAGCACGGGCGGCAGCCCGGGCATCCGGGGCGGGCGGGAGCGCACGGCCAGGGTGACCCCGGGCAGGGCCACCGTGCGGACCTCCTCGCCGGCGCTGACGCGCGAGGGCCGACCGGGCGGCACCACGGGCACGGCGCGGGCATCCGGTGACTCGGTCGAAGACATGCGGGCAATGTTACGAGACGATCACGCCGGGCCCGTTGTGGCGGGCGTCACAGATCGCCTGGCGGTGCGGGTCCTCGTCTCCTAGGCTCGACGGCAAGGAAGCACGAGGGCGCACATCCCGGATACCGGAGAGAGGGTCCGCATGCCTGTCGACCCGACCGACCCCGATACGTTCGAAGAGTTCGACGAGGAGGACGCCGACGTGACGGAGTACGACACCGAGGCCCCGGAGGCCGACGCCGCGGAGCAGCACACCGACCTGGCACCCCAGCACGACGAACCCCTCGCCGCCCTGCACCCCGACACGGCGAACGAGGCGGACCTCGCCGAGCAGGCGCGGGTCGTGGAGCTGGACGAGGACGACTACCGCTGAACCGCGGATGAACCGCGGATGAGCGCGGAGCCATGGGCAGGCCTGCGTCAATTGTCGGGATTTTGTCGACTTCCCACAGCGTCCGGTCCGTGAAATTCTCCGCTCCGACCACGCACGCCCGGGTTACCCAAAAGTACGATGGCGGGCGCGGTGCACACCGTGCAGTGAACAATCATGGGAGGCGGCGTGACAGCCATCGAGCAGACCGAGGCGCGGCCGCGGGGCACGCGCCTGCCGCGCCGAGCCCGACGCAACCAGCTGCTGGGCGCGGCCCAGGAGGTCTTCGTCGCCCAGGGGTACCACGCCGCGGCGATGGACGACATCGCGGAGCGGGCCGGGGTCAGCAAGCCCGTGCTCTACCAGCACTTCCCCGGCAAGCTGGACCTCTACCTCGCCCTGCTGGACCAGCACTGCGAGAACCTCCTGCACGCGGTGCGCACCGCGCTCGCCTCCACGTCCGACAACAAGCAGCGGGTGGCGGCCACCATGGACGCCTACTTCGCCTACGTGGAGGACGAGGGCGGCGCCTTCCGCCTGGTCTTCGAGTCGGACCTGACCAACGAGCCGGCGGTGCGCGAGCGCGTCGACAAGGTCTCGCTGCAGTGCGCCGAGGCGATCAGCGACGTCATCGCCGAGGACACCGGCCTGTCGAAGGACGAGGCGATGCTGCTGGCCGTGGGCCTGGGCGGCGTCTCCCAGGTGGTCGCGCGCTACTGGCTCTCCAGCGAGAGCACGGTGCCCCGCGCCACCGCCGTCCAGCTGCTGACCTCGCTCGCCTGGCGCGGCATCGCGGGCTTCCCGAAGAACGCCCCCGAGCAGCACTGAGCAGGTCCCTTCCGGGCTAATGTGTGGACATCAACCACACACCTTCGGAGGGACGTAAGCCGTGGAGGTCAAGATCGGCGTGCAGCACGCGCCGCGCGAGATCGTCATCGAGAGCACGCAGAGTGCCGAGGAGGTCGAGCGGGTGATCTCCGACGCGCTGGCCGGCAAGGCACCGCTGCTCAGCCTGGAGGACAGCCGCGGCCGCAAGGTCCTGGTCCCGTCCGAGCGCCTGGCGTACGTGGAGATCGGTGAGCCGACGGCCCGCAAGGTCGGCTTCGGCGCGCTCTGAGCGAGCCCTCTGAGCGCTTCTGCGGCGGGGCCCCGGTGAGGAATCACCGGGGCCCCGCCGTTGTCGTTACGGATGCACACCGGATGCCTGGCGGTTGCCCGCCGGCCGCCCGCCGGGGCGATGCTCACCGGAGGGTTGCCGGACATCCCCGTGGGGTAGTACGGCTTCGACCGGTTTGCACCCGCCCCTCGCTCCGTACGGGAGGGAAGTGACGATGATCCTCTGGGAAGTGCTCGGCTCGCTTCTCATCGGTGTCGCCGTGTCCTACGGCGCCCTCCGCTGGCTCCCCGAGCGGTACGGGCAGTTCCGCTCCCGGGCGCTGACGCTCGCCACCGGTCCCGTCGCGGCGCTCTTCGGCGCCCTGCTCGGTCACTCGGTCCTCGGCCCGGGCCGGATCCCGGCCGTCCTGGGGGTGGCTCTGGGCGTGGCCGTCGCGCTGCTGTCCCTGCTGCTGCGCCAGGGCGACCAGCCGACCCGCCGATCAGCCACGGCCTGAAGAGGGCCGGAGCGAAAGCGGCCCGGGCCGGAGCCCGGGCCGGTGCCGTACCGCGCGCCGGCGTCAGGCCGCCAGGCCCAGCGCGGCCATGCGCTTGGTGTGCGCCTCGGTGATCCGGGAGAACATCTTCCCGACCTCCGCGAGGTCGAAGCCGTCGGCCACGCCGCCCACGAGCATCGTGGAGAGGGCGTCACGGTCGGCGACGACGCGCTGCGCCTGCGAGAGCGCCTCGCCCATCAGCCGGCGCGCCCACAGCGCGAGCCGGCCGCCCACGCGGGGCTCGGCCTCGATCGCGGCGCGCACCTTCTCGACCGCGAAGGTCGCGTGGCCGGTGTCGTCCAGCACGGTCAGCACCAGGGCGCGCGTGTCGGAGTCCAGGCGGACCGCCACCTCGCGGTAGAAGTCGCTGGCGATCGAGTCGCCCACGTAGGCCTTGACCAGGCCCTCCAGCCAGTCCGAGGGCGCCGTCTGGCGGTGGAACTCGTCGAGGGCGGCCGCGAAGGGCTGCATGGCGCCGGTCGGCTCCACGTCGATCGCGGTCAGCCGGTCGCGCAGCCGCTGGAAGTGGCCGAACTCCGCCGCGGCCATCTTCGCCAGCTCGGCCTTGTCATCGAGCGACGGCGCCAGCTTGGCGTCCTCGGCGAGCCGCTCGAAGGCGGCCAGCTCGCCGTAGGCGAGCGCGCCCAGCAGGTCGACGACCGCCGCGCGGTACTGCGGGTCGGCGGATGCGCGCTCCCAGTCCTGGGCGGCGATCCCGGTGGGCGCCTCGGCGGGCTCGTTGGCGTTCTCAGCGTTGTCGGACGTCTCCATGGAGCGCACAATAGCCCGCTTCGCAACCCCGGAAGCCCCAGGTCAGCTACTTCATCCGGATCTGTCCGGAGGATTGTCCGGACACACATGCGCCTTTCCGGGGTACAGTGGTAATGCGCCTGTCGAGTGTGTCGGCAGGCTGTCCCATGCTGTGTCCTCCGGGGGCATCTCCTCGCCCCAGCCCCTGGGCCCTCAGCGGATGCCCGGTCGGTGGCCCGATCGGCTTCCAAAACCGACCGCCCTCCGCGCGGTGCGCACGAGACGTACGCACCTGGAGGGATCCGCTCGCGGCACGCGTGCACGAGCGAAGGCAGTGGTCCCGCGCCGCCCGGCGTCCCCAGGCCGGACAGTACCCCGGCGCGGTCCGTACGACCTTGTACGACCCCCTTCGCCGCCCTGCGCCGCGTCTCACAGAAGAGGCAAGATCCTGTCCACTCCCTCGAATACCTCGAACACCGCGAACCCCACGACGTTCCGCGACCTGGGAATCCTCCCCGAGACCGCTGAGGCGCTCGAAGCCGTCGGCATCGTGCACCCCTTTCCGATCCAGGAGATGACGCTCCCGGTCGCCCTGTCCGGCTCCGACGTCATCGGCCAGGCCAAGACGGGCACCGGCAAGACGCTGGGCTTCGGCCTCCCCCTCCTGGAGCGCGTCGTCGTCCCCGCGGACGTCGAGGCGGGCCGGGCGAAGCCCGAGCAGCTGACCGACGCCCCGCAGGCGCTCGTCGTCGTCCCCACCCGCGAGCTGTGCCAGCAGGTCACCAACGACCTCCTGACCGCCGGCAAGGTGCGCAACGTCCGCGTCCAGGCCATCTACGGCGGCCGCGCCTACGAGCCTCAGGTCGAGGCCCTCAAGAAGGGCGTCGACGTCATCGTCGGCACCCCCGGCCGCCTGCTCGACCTCGCCGGCCAGAAGAAGCTCAGCCTCGCGCACGTCCGCGCCCTCGTCCTGGACGAGGCCGACGAGATGCTCGACCTGGGCTTCCTCCCCGACGTCGAGCGCATCATCACGATGCTCCCGGCCAAGCGCCAGACGATGCTCTTCTCGGCCACCATGCCGGGCGCGGTCATCTCCCTCGCGCGGCGCTACATGTCCCAGCCCACGCACATCCGCGCCACCTCGCCGGACGACGAGGGCCAGACCCACGCCAACATCGCGCAGCACATCTTCCGCGCCCACAACATGGACAAGCCGGAGATGGTCGCCCGCATCCTGCAGGCCGAGGGCCGCAACCGCGCGATGATCTTCTGCCGTACGAAGCGGACCGCCGCGGACATCGCCGACCAGCTCCTCCGCCGCGGCTTCGCCGCCGGCGCCGTCCACGGCGACCTCGGCCAGGGCGCCCGCGAGCAGGCGCTGCGCGCCTTCCGCAACGGCAAGGTCGACGTGCTGGTCTGCACCGACGTCGCCGCGCGCGGCATCGACGTCGACGACGTCACGCACGTCATCAACTACCAGGCCCCCGAGGACGAGAAGACCTACCTGCACCGCATCGGCCGCACCGGCCGCGCCGGCAAGTCGGGTACGGCCGTCACCCTGGTCGACTGGGACGACATCCCGCGCTGGAAGCTCATCAACAAGGCGCTCGAGCTGCCCTTCGACGAGCCCGAGGAGACGTACTCCACGTCCCCGCACCTGTACGAGGCGCTCGGCATCCCCGCCGGCACGAAGGGGATACTGCCGCGCTCGGAGCGGACCCTCGCCGGGCTCGCCGCCGAGGAGATCGAGGACCTCGGCGAGACCGGCGGCCGCGGTGGCCGCGGCGGCCGTGACCGTGACCGCGGTCGCGGCGGGCGCCAGGAGACCGAGGAGCGCCCGGCCCGTACGCGCACGCCGCGCCAGCGCCGCCGCACCCGCGGCGGTGCCGCGATCGGCGCGGAGCAGGCCGCCCCGGCGGCGCCCGCTGCCGCGTCCGCGGCTCCGGTGGCCGAGGGTGCCCCCGCCACGCCCGCGAAGCCGCGCCGCCGGCGCCGTACGCGCGGTGGTGCCGGCTCGTCCGCGGCGGCGGCCGTCGCCGCGGAGGCCGTGGTGACCGCCGAGCCCATGGCTCCCGCGGAGGCCGCCGCCCCGGCGCCCGCCGCGGAGGTCCCGGCCCAGCCGCGCCGCCGCCGCACGCGTGCGGCGAAGCCGGTTGCCGCTGCCGCGGTGGTGGCGGAGACGGTGCCGGTCGCCGAGCCGGCCCCGGTCGCCGAGGCCGCGCCGGTGGTTCCCGCTCCGGCCCAGGAGCCGGTTCAGGAGCCGGTCCAGGCCGAGGCCCCGGCTGCGCCGGCGAAGCCGAAGCGCACCCGCAAGGCCGCCGCTCCCAAGGCGGAGGCGGTCGCGGAGACCGTGGCCGAGGCCGCCGAGGCCGAGGTCGCGGAGAAGCCGAAGCGGACCCGTAAGACCGCGGCGAAGAAGGCCGTGGAAGCGGTCGACACGGCCGAGGCCGCGGAGACCAAGCCGAAGCGCACCCGCAAGGCCGCCGCCCC
>NZ_JBPQTW010000298.1:0-6862 GCF_051386535.1 Streptomyces sp. URMC 127 | reverse complement strand
CCCCGGCACGCCCCGCCAGGGCCCGTACGCCCGGGACCCCTACCTGCGGGACGCCTACGCCTCCGAGCCCTACCCCGGCCACGACCCGGCCGCCCAGGACCCGGTGAGCGACGCGCTGTACGACCGCGACGCGCTGTACGACCGCACCGCGCCCCCGGCGCCGCCCGGCACGTACCGCAACACCTACCCGGCGCAGCAGCCGGGCGCCGGCGCCGGCTCGCAGCCGTGGGCCCCGGCCTCCGGGCGGCCCCAGAGCCCGGCGGGCGCCCCCGGCGACGCCGACGCCACGCAGCCGTTCCCGGCCGTGGGCGGCTTCGACCGGCCGGGGGAGGACGGTCCCCAGCGGGACGCGTTCGCCCACCTCTACCGCGACCAGCAGCAGCCCTACGAGCCGCCGCGGCCGCCGGGCCAGCAGATCCCGGCGCCCGGCCAGTACGGCTCCCCCGTGCCGCCGCCCAAGGTCCCGGCCGCCGAGCCCGCCGCGGAACCCGAGCCGGCACCGGCGCCGCAGGCCAAGGGCGGCAAGGCCGCCAGCCTGCTGAAGTCGAGCGCCTTGATGGCGGCGGGCACGATGGTCTCCCGCATCCTGGGCTTCGGCCGCAACCTGGTGATGGCGGCGGCGATCGGCGTCAGCACGCTCAACGACGGCTACCAGGTCGCGAACACCCTGCCGACGATGATCTACATCCTCGTCGCCGGTGGCGCGCTCAACGCCGTCTTCATCCCACAGCTGGTCCGCGCGATGAAGAACGACGAGGACGGCGGAGAGGCGTACGCCAACCGCCTGCTCACCCTCGTCGTCGTGCTGCTGGCGGGCGTGACCACCGTCTGTGTGCTGGGGGCGCCGGTCTTCATCCGGATGATGTCGCCGACCATCGCCGCCGACCCCACCCAGATGGACGTGGCGGTCGCGTTCGCCCGCTACTGCGTGCCGACCATGTTCTTCATGGGCGTGCACGTCGTCATGGGACAGATCCTCAACGCCCGGGGGAAGTTCGGCGCGATGATGTGGACCCCGGTCCTCAACAACATCATCATCATCGCCACCTTCGGCTCCTTCATCTGGGCCTTCGGTCCCGCCTCCAGCACCCACATGACCGCGGCCACGATCACGCCGGAGGGCGTCCGCCTGCTCGGCATCGGCACGCTGCTGGGCCTCGTCGTCCAGTCCCTGGCGATGCTGCCCTACCTGCGCGACGCCGGTTTCCGGATCCGGCCGCGGTTCGACTGGCGCGGCCAGGGCCTCGGCAAGGCCGCCGGCCTCGCCAAGTGGACCTTCTTCTTCGTCCTCGCCAACCAGCTGGGCCTGGTCGTCGTCACCCAGCTCGCCACCAAGGCGGGCGGACTGGCGGCGGAGGCGGGCCACGACGGCACCGGCATCACCGCCTACAACTTCGCGCTGCAGCTCTGGCAGATGCCGCAGGCCATCATCACGGTCTCGGTGATGACCGCGGTGCTCCCCCGCATCTCCCGCGCCGCCCACGACGGCGACGCCTCCGCCGTCCGTGACGACCTCTCCCACGGTCTACGCACCTCGGCCGTCGCCATCGTGCCCTGCGCCTTCGCCTTCCTGGCCCTGGGCGTCCCGATGTCGACCCTGATGTTCGGCAGCGGCTCCGGAACCTCCGCCGCCACCAACATCGGCTTCATCCTCATGGCCTTCGGCCTCGGCCTGATCCCGTACTCCGCGCAGTACGTGATCCTGCGCGGCTTCTACGCCTACGAGGACACGCGCACGCCCTTCTACAACACGGTGATCGTCGCGGCCGTCAACGCCGCCGCCTCCTTCGTCAGCTACCTCGTCCTCCCCGCCCGCTGGGCCGTCGCCGGCATGGCCTTCTCCTACGGTCTCGGCTACGCCGTCGGCGTCGGTGTGGCGTGGCGCAGGCTGCGTACCCGGCTCGGCGGTGACCTGGACGGCTCGCGCGTCATCCGGACGTACGCCCGCCTGGCCGGCGCGTGTGTGCCCGCGGCCCTCATCGGCGGGGCCGTGGCCTACGGGATCGGTGAAGTTCTCGGCCGGGGCGTGCTCGGTTCGCTCGCCTCCCTGACCGGTGGTGGTCTCATCCTGATCGCCGTCTTCTACATCGCCGCGAAGCGGATGCGGATCGAGGAGCTGACGGCCATGGTCGGTATGGTCCGCGGAC
Organism: Streptomyces sp. URMC 127; assembly: GCF_051386535.1. Taxonomy (NCBI): domain Bacteria; kingdom Bacillati; phylum Actinomycetota; class Actinomycetes; order Kitasatosporales; family Streptomycetaceae; genus Streptomyces; species Streptomyces sp. URMC 127. The sequence goes on along the minus strand of NZ_JBPQTW010000298.1, from coordinate 4,715 downwards.
GTCTCGGACGCTGACGGGAGCGCAACCTTCGCCCGCCGCCGCGTGTCGTGCATAGCGCCGGACTGTGGGCACAATTGTCTTGGCTGTGGACAGCGCGCAACGGATGGGGAGGCAGGAACGACGGTGGCAGAACGGAGCACAGCTGCCGTCGACGTGGCAGGCAACAGCGGCCATGAGCCGCTGACCGCCAAGGCGGGCAAGGCCACGGCCGACGGGGCGGAGGCCGCGATCAAGGCCGGCACCCAGAAGGACACCGGGCGCACGGACGGCAAGAAGACGGACGCCGGCAAGCCCTCGCGCGACGACCGCGCCCCCGAGCTGCACAGCGGCCACAAGCTCGCCAGAAGGTACCGCCTGGAGGAGTGCGTCACCCGTCTGGAGGGATTCAGCAGCTGGCGTGCGGTGGACGAGAAGCTCCGCCGCGCCGTGGGCGTCCACCTGCTGCCCGCCGACCATCCGCGCGCCCGCCCCGTCCTCGCCGCCGCCCGCTCCGCCGCCCTCCTCGGCGACCCCCGCTTCGTGCAGGTCCTCGACGCCGTCGAGGAGAACGACCTCGTCTACGTCGTCCACGAGTGGCTTCCCGACGCCACCGAGCTCACCAACGTCCTCGCCTCCGGCCCCATGGAGCCGCACGACGCCTACCAGCTCGTCAGCCAGGTGTCCCAGGCCATGGCCGCCGCCCACCGCGAGGGCCTCGCGCACCTGCGCCTTAACCCCGGCTCCGTGCTGCGCACCGGCACCGGGCAGTACCGCATCCGCGGCCTCGCCGTCATGGCCGCCCTGCGGGGCATCACGTCCGATCGTCCGCAGCAGACCGACACCGAGGCCATCGGTGCGCTCCTCTATGCGGCGCTCACCCAGCGCTGGCCGTACGAGGACAGCGCCCACGGCCTGCCGGGCCTGCCGAAGGGCGTCGGCCTGATCGCCCCCGACCAGGTCCGCGCCGGCGTCCACCGGGGCCTGTCCGAGCTCGCCATGCGTGCGCTCGTCCACGACGGCTCCGCCGCGTCGCGGCAGGAGAAGCCGTGCACGACCCCGGAGGAGCTGTCCAAGGCCGTCGCGGCCATGCCGCGCATCCGGCCCCCGGAGCCGTCCTTCACCACGCCACCGGGCGGCTATCCCCGGCCGCACGCCTACGGCCAGCAGCCGCCGCACGGGGGCAGCGCCACGGGCCCCCTGCCGGTGCCCCCGCCGCCTCCGCTCCAGGGCCGCACGGGCCGGGCGCTGAAGTGGAGCGTCGCCGCCCTGCTGATCGCCGCCCTGGGCCTGGCCAGCTGGCAGCTCGCGGACACCCTCCTCAAGGACGGGCAGGAGGACCGCCCGCAGATCTCCGACTCGACGAGCGACGACCGCAAGCCGACCGGCGATGCCGTGAAGATCGTTGACGCCAGGGAGTTCGCCCCGGACGGGACCCCGCAGAGCGCGGACCGGGTGAAGAACACCTACACCAAGTATGACGACCCCAAGGACGTCTGGCGCTCGCGCACCTACAACGACGGCCCGTCCCTGAAGCAGTACAAGGGCGGCGTCGGCATCATCTACGACCTCGGCGGCAAGCAGCAGCTCAGCTCCGCGGACATCAAGCTGCTCTACGGCGGCAAGCACACCGAGGTGTCGCTCTACGAGGCGAAGTCCCTCGCCGGCACCGAGACGCTGAAGTCGATGAAGAAGCTGGCGACCAAGAAGACGTCGACCGATTCGCTCAACATCTCCCTCAAGGAACCGGTCGAGACGCAGTACGTCCTGCTCTGGATCACCGCGGCCCCTTACTCTGACGCTGACGGACAGACCTACGCCGGCGCCGGTTACAAGCAGGGCATCACCAACGTGAAGTTCACCGGCTGACGCACAGGACGGACCTCAGGGGGAGGGCTCGACGGTGGACGACGTCATGCGTGACGGCCGGAGCGACGCCGATCTCCTCGCCCTGCACGTCGCCGGTGATCCCGATGCCTTCGGCGAGATCGTGCGCCGCCACCGCGACCGCCTCTGGGCCGTCGCCCTCCGGACGCTCGGCGACCGGGAAGAGGCCGCGGACGCCGTGCAGGACGCCCTCGTCTCCGCCTACCGTGCCGCGCACACGTTCCGTGGGCAGTCGGCCGTCACCACCTGGCTGCACCGCATCACCGTGAACGCCTGCCTGGACCGCGCTCGGAAGGCCGCTTCCCGGAGGACGGCGCCCCTCGCCGAGACCGAGCGGCTGGAGCAGCTCATCGAGCCCCATGAGTCCGCCGCCGCCCCGGCCGAGCGCGGAGACCTGCACCGGGAACTGCTGCACGCCCTGTCCACCCTGCCTCCCGATCAGCGCGCGGCCCTCGTCCTGGTGGACATGCAGGGGTACCCCGTGGCCGAGGCGGCCGAGGTGCTCGACGTTCCCGTGGGCACGGTCAAGAGCCGTTGCGCACGGGGGAGGGCCCGGCTGCTGCCGATCCTCACCCATCTGCGTCCCGGTGGCGGGGGTAGCCCACCGTCCGGCGGGGGAAGGAACCGGTCGCAAGGGGCGTCCGTCCCACCACCGGCAGAACAGAGCGACGCAGATCCAGTGAAGGGCGGAGGTGGGCGAGCGTGACTTCGATGACCGGCACGGATGGGCACCCGGAGGTCGCGGAGATCTCCGCGCTCACCGAGGGCGTGCTCTCGCCCGCCCGTACCGCGGATGTCCGGGAGCACCTGGCGGTCTGCGAGCTGTGCGAGGACGTCCGCAGTTCGCTGGACGAGATCCGGGGCGCGCTCGGCACGCTCCCGGGCCCGCCCCGGATGCCCGCCGACATCGCGGGCCGCATCGACGCCGCCCTCGCTGCCGAGGCACTGCTGGACTCGACCACGCCCCCGCACGGCGTGCGGGTCCCTGTTTCACGTGAAACGGAAGCGTCCGCCGGCTCCCGGGTTTCACGTGAAACCGAAGCGTCCGCCGGCTCCCCGCTCTCCCATGAAACGCGGACGCCCGCCGACTCCCCGGTTTCACGTGAAACGCCGCCGCTCGCCGGCCCGGCGGTTTCACGTGAAACACCGGCCGGCCCCCCGCCCCGGGAAGCCGCCGGACGGCCGGCCAACCGTTCCCGTACCACCGCCGGCCCCGGCAGGCAGACGCGGCCCCGCAAGGCACGGAGCAAGCGCACCCGGCACTGGCCCACGGTGCTGCTCGCGAGCGCCTGCGTCGCGGCCGTGATCAGCGCTGGTGCGATCTTCCTGCAGTCCGGTGGTACGGACGCGCCCGGGCAGACGCCCGCCACGGGCGGCGAGAGCCGCACGTCCGCACCCGCCCTCGCCTCCGGTGATCTCACGACGCGGGTGCAGGAGCTCCTGAAGCCGTCGCCCTTCGGCGCCAACGAGTCCCGCGGGAAGACCGCCGAGAGTCCGGAGACCCCGCCCGGCACCCTCAGCGCCTCGAACGGCACGGTCCCGCTCTGCGTACGGCAGGGCACCGGCCGCACGGAGGAGGCTCTGATCTCCGAGCAGGAGACCTATGGTGGTGAAGACGCCTATCTCCTCGTCCTGCCGCACCCCGGGGACGTCACGCTCGTCGACGCCTATGTGGTCTCCGCCACCTGCGTCGACGCCGGTGGCACCACGCCGGGCAAGGTCCTGCTGAACGAGACGCTGCCGCGCGCCTGAGCCGCACCGGCCGCAGCAGGCGCCCACGGGAATGCCCGCCCCGTAGGATCCGTTGGGTGGGGTGAACCCCCTCAAGGACCCGAGACAGCAGTCGGCAGACAAGGAAGACTCCCGTGAGCGACGTCCGCAACGTGATCATCATCGGCTCCGGGCCCGCGGGCTACACGGCCGCGCTCTACACCGCCCGCGCCTCGCTGAAGCCGCTGGTCTTCGAGGGCGCCGTGACCGCCGGTGGTGCCCTGATGAACACCACCGAGGTCGAGAACTTCCCCGGCTTCCGTGACGGGATCATGGGCCCGGACCTCATGGACAACATGCGGGCGCAGGCCGAGCGCTTCGGCGCCGAGCTGATCCCGGACGACGTCGTCGCGGTCGACCTGAGCGACGAGATCAAGACCGTCACGGACTCCGCCGGCACCGTCCACCGCGCCAAGGCCGTGATCGTCACGACCGGCTCCCAGCACCGCAAGCTCGGCCTGCCCCGCGAGGACGAGCTGTCGGGCCGCGGCGTCTCCTGGTGCGCGACCTGCGACGGCTTCTTCTTCAAGGACCACGACATCGCCGTCATCGGCGGTGGCGACACCGCGATGGAGGAGGCCACCTTCCTCTCGCGCTTCGCCAAGTCCGTCACCGTCGTCCACCGCCGTGACACCCTGCGCGCCAGCAAGGCCATGCAGGAGCGCGCCTTCGCCGACCCGAAGATCTCCTTCGTGTGGGACAGCGAGGTCGCCGAGATCCACGGCGAGAACAAGCTCTCCGGCCTGACCCTGCGCAACGTCAAGACCGGCGAGACCTCCGACCTGCCGGTGACCGGCCTGTTCATCGCAATCGGCCACGACCCGCGCACCGAGCTCTTCAAGGGCCAGCTGGAGCTGGACGACGAGGGCTACCTCAAGGTGGACGCCCCCTCGACCCGCACCAACCTGACCGGTGTGTTCGCCGCCGGTGACGTCGTGGACCACACCTACCGCCAGGCGATCACCGCCGCCGGTACGGGCTGCTCCGCCGCGCTGGACGCCGAGCGCTTCCTCGCCTCCCTCTCGCACAGCGAGCACGTTCGCGAGCCCGAGAAGACCCCCTGACCCACCCCCATCCCGTCC